>CBIHLW010000233.1:0-5247 GCA_966210755.1 uncultured bacterium | reverse complement strand
ATGCTGTTGGGCCAGCAGGTATACAACGACATGGTAAAGAAAGGCCTCAAGCTTTCCAAAGAACAATTATATAGTATCAACAAGGCTTCTCTCAAGGATGCTATTGTGATCTTTGGTGGCGGATGTACCGGAGAGATCGTTAGTCCGAAAGGATTGCTTTTTACCAATCATCATTGTGGTTATGGTGTAATTGCCGGTGCCAGTTCAGTGGAGAAAAATTATCTGAAGAATGGATTTTATGCCAAAAGCCTTGGTGAAGAAATACCCGGGGGAGCCCTGTCGGTTCAATTCCTTTTGAGGATTGATGATGTTACCAAAAGGGTGATGGATTCTCTGAAGGGTTTATCGGGTGCGGAAAGGGCAGCACGCCAGAGCCAGGTAATGGCCCTGATCAATGCGGAAATGAGTGATACTTCTAAAAGTATTGAAACCAGGGTAAGCCCTTTGTTCAAGGGCAACCAGTATATAGCTTTTGTTTACCAGCGTTACAGGGATGTTCGTCTGGTAGGAACACCTCCTGAATCTATTGGAAAATTTGGTGGAGATACGGATAACTGGGAATGGCCGCGTCATACAGGCGATTTTTCCGTATTCCGTGTGTATGCTGCACCGGATGGCAGTCCTGCCAGGTTCAGCACCAGTAACGTGCCGCTGAAACCAAAATGGCACCTGCCTGTTTCTTTAAAAGGCGTGAAGGAAGGTGATTTTACCATGATCTGGGGATATCCAGGCGGAACCAACCGTTACGAATCTTCTTATGGCGTGCAGCTGGCAACAGATATCAACAATCCAACGCTTGTTCAGCTTCGCGACATGCGGCTTAAATATATGTTTGAGGAAATGAAGAATGACCCTGCTGTTAAATTACAGCTGGCTTCCAGCTATGCAGGTATTGCCAATTACTGGAAATTCTATGATGGTGAAACCAGGCAGTTGTTGAAATATGATGTGTACGGACAAAAAAGAAAAGCGGAGGAAGCTTTTATTAAATGGGCAAAAGATAAACCGGAATACAAAGATATTTTCACTGACCTCAAAGCCGCGTATGCTGCATGGCGACCCTATGCATTGCACAGGCAATATATGAATGAAGGAATTTTTGGTTCTCCGTTGCTTGCATTTGCATCCAGCTTACAGCAGATCGAAAATGTAATGGTAAGACCTGGTTCTTCAACTGCCGACATCAAAAGAGCAGTGGAGGCCGCAGATGCACAAAGACAAAATTTCCTTGCTTCTACCAACAGGGCTTCCGATCAAAAAATAGTGGCCTCTGTTCTTCAGATGTATTATAAGAACGTTCCCGATGAACAACATCCGCAGGGCTTGTTTACAGCCATCAGGAATGAATATGGAAGCCTTGATAAAGAAGAGACCTATGAAAAATATGCAGAGGCCATCTTCGGGAATACAATGATCCTGGATAATGAAAAATGGAATGCCTTTGTTAAGAATCCGGATGCGAATACGTTGCAGCAGGACCTGGCCTATAACCTGGCCAGCACTTTTGTAAAAAATTATAGTACCAAGTATGCTCCGTTTTATCAGCAGTTCCTTACAAAGAATAATGACTGGGGACGCCTGTACCTGAAAGGTATCATGGAAATGAACCCTAAAAAAATAATGTATCCTGATGCTACATTCACCATGCGGGTTAGTTATGGAAAGGTAGCCCCGTACGAACCAAGAGATGCAGTTGAATATGATTATGTAACCACTATGAAGGGCATGTTGGAAAAATACAAACCGGGCGATTATGAATTTGATCTTCCTGCAGACCTTCTTGAAAAAGTAAAACAAAAGGATTATGGCCAGTACAAGGATGCTAAAAGAAACGACCTGGTAGTAGGCTTTATCACAACCAATGATATTACAGGTGGCAATTCAGGTTCGCCTGTTATCAATGGAAATGGGGAATTACTGGGATTGGCTTTTGATGGTAATTATGAAGCGCTCAGTCATAAGATCGCTTTTGATAAAGACCTGAACAGAACCATTTGCGTTGATATCCGTTATGTATTGTGGTGTATTGATAAACTGGGAGGAGCGGATAATATCATAAAAGAATTGACGCTTAGAAAATAAATGCTTCAATAATATTGTAGCCGTTCCGTAATTCGGGACGGCTTTTTTGTTTTCTTTACAATACAATCATGACTGGCTTTATTAAACATGCCCTGACCTTTTTATTTACTTCCATCTCCCTGCTGGCCATAAGCCAGTCAGGGTTCAGCATTGCTACTGATGTTTCGGTTATGCGCAACTTCAGTCCTGAACAAAAATTCTGGGCAATAGGCCAGACCGTTATTGCTGAAATCAATTTCAGTAAAAAGGAAAGTGCATTTGTACGGCTTGGTTATTTTAGTCCGGGAAGGTTCAGCAACCTGTTTACGGCAACAGCAAAACTACCTTCAACCATCCCTTCATCCCAGGTTTACAGGGTAAAGTCCACCTGGTACAACCGGGAGGTATCCATTGGATGGAAACATTATTTCAAAGGTGCCTACGACAATGAAATGAGCTGGAATTTTTATAGCACTGCAGGATTTGGATTGATGTTTACAAAGGCCCAGAATAATTTTATACCTGTGCCGGATACTTCATTATATAATCCGGCACCTGCCCCCATTTCAGGTGAGCATGGCTTTAAAAGATTGACCTTTGACCTTGGTCTTGGTGTTGAATATCCTGTTAGTGGGGGATTTTATATTTACAGTGAAGCCAGAACATGGATCCCTGCATCAGATTATCCTTCACCGGTTTTACATCATCCTGACAATGTTCCTTTGCCCTTCATGCTGGGCTTTGGATTGCGTATTCTTTTTTGATCCGGGTTATTGAATTTTTACATCAAATCTTCCTTCTGTTACTGCAATGGGCTGGTCATTGTTGTTGATGCTACCCGCTGTAAATTGAAAGGTTCCTGAAATGAAATGATTTACCGTGTCAAGTCGGGTGATGTTAACCTGGCCCGTATGCTGTGGTCCGGTGATCCACTGGCCAAGAGGCATTAGTCTTCTCTTAATGAAATAACCATAACTGGCAGTTTGCTGTGGATATGGATTGGTTTGCTGATTGAGAAGGATGACTCCCGTTCCTGATTCGGTTACATTGCGAAGGCAGATCTCGAATTCAGTTTCAGTGGGAGATTCTGAAAAATTCCTTGCATTGATAATTACTGAATTATTACCTGAATACCTGGCTTCAAGTATAGGCGCTGTAGGCGCAATACCAAACTTTGCGGGAACCCAAAAGTTACCATCCAGTCTGGCACCGAAAGTATGGGCTCCGGTTTGCGTTGGTTCAGGTAAAGCATCCGTATCTTTTTTACAGGATAAAAGCAATACAGCAGCACAACACAACGTGAGTATCTTTTTCATAAGAGGCCTTTAGATTTTACAACCATAAATCGTGCAAAATCCCTTTTTATTGTTTAAGGTTGATTGCTTTTAACTTTATTTGCCAAAAAACTGTTTATGAAGACAGGTGCTGTCATCCAGGCTATAGAGATATATAAACTATTCATTCCACTGAAAGAACCCTTTGTTATTTCGCTCGGTCCTATTCATGAAGTGCAGAATGTGATCGTGATCATCAGGACAGCAGATGGTTGTACGGGCTATGGTGAATGCAGTCCTTATATGTCAATCAATGGAGAAAGCATTGATACCTGTTTTATAGTAGCGCAGTATTTTGCCAAAGTTCTAAAAGGAAGCAATGCCCTGGATATTGCAGGCTGTATGGAAGTGATGGATAAAACCATCTATGGAAATACCAGCATCAAAAGCGCTTTTGATATAGCCCTTCATGATATTGCCGCGCAGCATGCAGGCATCCCTGTTTATAAATTGCTTGGTGGCACCAACAATAAAAAACTGGAAACGGATATGACCGTGAGCATTGGTTCGCCTGCAAAAATGAAAGCTGACGCCATCAGGTTCAAAGAAGCAGGATTTCCCGCCATCAAAGTAAAACTGGGTGAATCAAAGGAAACAGATGTTGAACGGATAAAAGCCATCCGGGATGGAATAGGCAATGTTCACCCTTTAAGAATTGACGCTAACCAGGGGTGGCAAACTGCAGACAATGCAATAGCTGTTTTAAAGGCGCTGGCCGTTTACAATATTGAACATTGTGAAGAGCCCATTGCAAGATACCGGTTTATGGATCTTGGTAAGGTGAGCGCTGCTTCACCTATTCCCATTATGGCGGACGAAAGCTGTGGTGACGATCATGATGCAGAAAGACTTATTTCATTACAAGCCTGCCAGATGTTCAATATCAAACTGGGCAAATCATCCGGATTTTATAAGGGGCTGAAAATTGCCGAAGCGGGTGCAAGGGCAGGCATGCATATGCAGGTAGGCGGATTTATGGAATCAAGATTAGGTATGACTGCATCAGCACATCTCGCCCTGGCAAATGATCATATACACCACTGCGATTTTGATACTCCATTGATGTTTACCGAAGATCCTGTGATAGGTGGAATCAAATACCTTGACAAAGGCATCATTGATGTTCCGGAAGTTCCGGGACTTGGCGCCGTTATTGATGATAGTTATTTAAGAAATGCAGAGAAAGTAATCGTTTAAATTCCACGTGAATTCTATTTGTATTTTGCAATATCTGCAAACCGGGACTTTGGCAATCAAAAATCTTTTCTCCTGGTAACATCTTTTGAAAAGATCACTTCCGGAGTTTCGTAAGCAATTTTATCTTCTACAGTTTTATACTTGATGCTGCAGATCAGTTCACCTTTATAATAAACTATGCTTTCACCAAGCTGGTTGATGATGTTGAATTGTTTCTTATCTTCTTTGTTTGGAGCATGTCCCAGGAAGTTGGTAATGACCTCATTGATCATCCGGTTTTTTTCCTCGGTAATTTTTGATAAGATGTTATCCCTGGACATAAATTTGAATTTTTGTTTCAATTAACCAGGGTCCGGATATAGGAGAAAGGTAGGATAATAATGGTGCTGTGTCTGCAAAAATAAACCTCAATGATATTACAGGGTTTTTTTAGCCTGTTTTTATTTCTTTGAAACCGGTGCCGGTGCATTATCCTTATAGTGCCAAAGGTGCAGACAGGCATAAGTGCGGTACGGTGACCATTTTTCTGAAATACGTATCATCTTGTCTTTAAAAGCCTTTTTATTGCTGTCATCAATTTTATAGATCTTTTTCATAGCCACCTGAATACCATAGTCGTCCACTGCAAAAACATCTTCCCTTCCCAGTGTAAACA
>CBIHLW010000232.1:0-5250 GCA_966210755.1 uncultured bacterium | reverse complement strand
GTCCTATCCAACCCGAAACAGACTGTAACTATGGAAATCCTGACCGGAAAATTTTCAAACCTGCATGAAAAACTGCGCTCTTTTGATGTAGCAGAATTTATTCATACGGTCAAATCCCGTTCCATCAATTTTTATTTACTGGTTAAGAATCTGGGCGTAAACAATACCCTCGATGATTATGAAAAAAGGAAACTGAAGATATTTAACCAGATCAATCTGATACAGTTCCTGATTGGCATCCTCATTCCGTTTATAGGCAGTTTTCATGATGACCAGCTACCTGTTTCAGCCTGGGTACTTGCTTCATTGCCTTGTTGCATCAGTATAACATCACTTATACTGAATTACATGCAAAAGCATGAAATGGCTCATCTCTTTTATTTTATACTCTATCCCTTCTTTACCTGCTTTGTTTATCTGAAAGGACTGGATTCGGGAATTGAGTTGCATTTTATATTATACGGCGTACTGGCTGTATTCTTCCTGCACGACATAGGTTATATGATCTTTACCATTGCCTTGTCAATGGTCAGTTATTTTGTACTTGCTGTAGTATTACAGGAACACCGGTATGAACTCAGAGACGAAAATATTTTCCTTTATTTTCTTAATCATATTTTATCTCTTGCTTTTATCTTTTACGGGTTATTCCTGATCAAGAAAGAAAATTCCGGATACCAGTTTCAACTGCTGGCCAAGCAGAGAGCCTTGCATAAGAAAAATCTTGAGATCAAAAAGCAAAAAGAAATCATTACAGAAAAAGTAAGGTTGCTGCAGATTCAGAAAGAAGAACTGACAGAGCTGAATTCGCTCAAATCAAAATTATTTTCGGTTATAGCGCACGACCTGAAATCACCCATGTATGCATTGCGCAACCTTTTCCGGAACATGCACCAGCAAAACCTTCCGGCCGACGAGATCAAAGTTCTTGTACCCGATGTACTTATGGATCTGAATTATACCATTGGGCTGATGGAAAATTTATTGCAATGGAGTAAAACGCAGATGGAATCCAATCAGGTTCGTCCGGAAGAAATCAACATATCTGCCATGATACATGATGTGTTACACCTGTTGCGTTTACAGGCAGAGGCCAAGCAGATCTATATTGAATCGAAGAACAGCCAGGCTGTTTACGTTTTTGCAGATAAGGACATGGTAAACCTTGTACTTCGCAACCTGCTTTCAAATGCAATCAAATTCACCCCCCAGCAGGGTACCATAGAAGTAGGGGTAAATGATACCAATGCTTTTGTTGAGATCTATGTTCAGGATTCAGGAATGGGCATAAGCAAAGAAGCCCTGCAAAAAATAAATGAGAATAATTTCTACACCACCAAAGGAACGGCAAGCGAATCAGGAACGGGTTTGGGATTAATGTTATGCAAGGAGTTCCTGGCCAAAAATGGAGGACAGATGCATATTGAAAGCGAGACCGGCAAGGGTAGTATTTTCTCATTCACGCTTCCGAAACAATAATTAGATTAAATCCTCTGCAACAGCATGTGATTCCCCGGTATTTTGCATCCTTCAATCTCATTTCCGGTTCCGGTCCAGCACAGCCATTGTAAGACGGCTGACACATACAAGTTTTCCTTCTTCACTCGTGATCTCTATTGACCATACCTGGGTAGATGAACCAATGTGCAATGGTTTTGCGCGGCCCTTCACTGTTTTTCCATTTGGTACGGACAGGATATGATTGGCATTGATGTCAAGGCCTACACAGAATTTCTTTTCCCTGTCAATTACAAAATTAGCAGCCAAGCTTCCCAGTGTTTCTGCCAGCGCAACCGATGCACCCCCGTGTAAAATTCCCATTGGTTGGATGGTTCGATGGTCTACCGGCATGGTACACTCAAGATAATCATCACCTATTCCGGTAATAACAATCCCGATGTGTTCCACCATTGTTCCATTGCCGCGTTGTTGAATTTCTTCGAGCGTGAAGGGCCTGAACCAAATTGACATATCTAATTTCTTAAGAGATCAATTTACAACATCCAGTTCTTTAATCTGCCTGTGATAGGCCGAAGGAAGTAAAATGGATTTGATAAGAGGATCCAGCCTGAAAACCCTGCTTAACTTATACATGGGCACCACAGGGGCAAGCCAGGAAAATGTTCCAAAAGACAAAAGTGTTTTCACTGTTTCCGGCACAACAAGTTTCTGTGCCTGGATCAATATATTATAACGTAACGTGCCAAGGTGTTTTTTATATTGAAGGAACAGGTCGTCTGTGTGATGTGTTCTCTGAAGATCATTTTTCATATGACTTTCCCTTACCGGTAACCAGTCCTGATAATTCAATGGAAGGTCACTGAGCGCCATGCGTTCACCCACACGGTAAAATACATTATAGAGTTCTTCTTTCTCAGCAGGGGTGAGTTTTCTTTCCAGCAATTCGTAAGCGGCAATTGAATAATGTATCAGCATGAATAATACATCCCTGTAAGCCCAGTCAGGAATTACTGCTCCTCTTGCATTTTCAACTGCACCATGAATTGAATTGATCCTGTCTATGGTTTTCAGCGCTTCTTCCCTGCTGGAAAAGATGATCCCCCTTGCATAGCTTACTGTAGAAAATAGTCTTCCAATGGGATCGGCCGGCAATCTGCCGGTAAAATAAAGCCAGTCAACTGCTTTATTCAGCGCAAATTCAGCGGCGGAACCAGCAAAAATAAAAAGAATGGTATCGCTTTTACCCCAGATCTTCCGGACAATTGAATTTTTATGAACAAAATATTCCATAGTGCTGCACAAAGTTCTTCAAATTTTACACGGCAACCTGCTCTATCCGGAATTTTAATCTTCAAATAACACACGGGAGGATCCGGTATGCAGCATCAGATTATCATCCTTCTTAAAATCAAAGATCCTGCTTTTGACACTTCCTTTAATATCATATACATCTTTGCCCCTGTTGCCATAGATATGAAGCCGGATGTCATCATCCACATTTTCCTCCACAATGAAATGGTCATCACCTTCCAGTCCATAGATAACCACCTCTTTTGTTTCAGAAGATCTGAAATTGCGTTCGTATAATTTCTTACCTGGCCTGCCATTATCAGATGTGAAAGCAGTAAGCGTCATTCCATCTTTTGAACTGATACGGAATATCTCATCTTCATTTGTTCCGGCAACATCTACAGATGTGGAGAGGAACTGATAATACTTCATGGCATTCACCAGCATCCCGTCTCTCCGGCTTTTTAATATGGAAATGATCTCCGGTCCACTGATGGCATATACTTCGCGGGGTAGTTTTTGAACAGCTTTTTCAATTACCTGGTCAGTAAGCATTTCCCTGAATTTTAAGATTTCGGTTGTCCATTCCTGTGCGTTCAGGCTGTTCAGGAAAAACCTGTCAAACTCCCAGGATTTATAACTCAGGTTCCTGATGTTGTTGCTCTTCTTTTTAAAGCTGTTTATATGAGGCATGGCCAGCAGTTTGGCGATCTTTGAGATCAGGCCTCCTGACATAAAAAAAGCCTGGTCCCGGTCAAGCGGTACAGGATAATGATACTTACTGCCCGCCGAATCTTTTTCTGCCCATAACCACTGACCTTCGTGCCGGTCCCAGTCTGCTATCAGCATATCCAGTAACCGGGCCCGCAGTATTTCCTTTTGCAGCAACAGGTTGTCGTTGTCATCAAGTTTCTCAAACATCACCTCCCCTGTTTCCAATGTGCCTGGAACGGGTTCCCTTTTTTCCAGATAGCATACCAAATTGGCAAAATGAGTACGGTAAGGACCAAGGAAATCCGCGTCAGGCACAAAATAAACAACTGGCCTGGGAGCGGTTATTCCTATGGCTTCGGCAAGCGCACCAACAGTTACTGCAGCATAGGGATAAGATGCTGAGATCATATCCTGAACCACCTTTTCAGCGAGTGTATTCCTGAGGCCGGGAGGTACGGCCCCCTCTGCAAATTTGTCAACTGTACGCAGGGCCCATTCCCTTCCCTGTTTATCTACAAGCCTGAGGGATTTGGTTTGCATACCACCTCCCATTTTAACTATGGCAAGACCGGTTTTTTCAAGATCAAGCACCGGTAAGGTTACTGGAGTTGACCACTCTTTGCGGTAATTCTTACCCGTAAATATTTTTCTAAGAAAAGATGCCGGGGCATAACGGGTACTCGCAGGCACCTTTACCGAATCCAATATCAGATCCACATTATCTGACGGAATGGATAGTTGCGCAGAAATCCCTCCCTGGCATAAAACATACATCGCTATAATCAAGTAAATTTTCTTCATGCTCTCTTCATTCACTAAGCCCATTTATACAAACTTTTTGCCTGAAATTATAACGCCCTGTTAAGTTGTGATAATTCATGCCTCATATGGAACCTGGTGCAGTTCTCATACTTATAAAAAAAAGGCGTTGTTATATATTCTTTTCATTGATAAAAAATGCACTAACGCTTTTACGCTTGCCTGGCTATACAATTCCCGGATAACATCGAAAATTCCTTTCTGGTCATACTGCAGTATTCTCATATGATGTCCTTTGCTTTCCGGTATGGAAAGATCACCCTCAGTAAAATAACTGGCATACAGGTTCTGGCCTGTTAAATGTTCTTTTATAGCCATGATCTACTCCTTTCACTGAAGGATCATCCCGATTGGTACATGTAAATGCCTTACCCGGACTGCTGCCATAGCGGAAGCATCAGCTTCATTATTCCTGGAAAAAGGATCATAAATAAGTTATGGCAGAATGCGGCAAATGAAAACGCTGCGTTGGCAGGGGTTGTGATAATAACGGCCTGGCTATAAAATGATCACTGATCTCAATCCAGAATTACCTTATATTCTCATCATCCCTGCAATAAATACTGCAAAGCCGGTAAAATACTTCTTCAGGGAACATTACAATTAATTACGGCAGGCCTTCTCACACATCTGAATCATCATTTGCACAATATGTAAAAGATCGCGGTATAAGGTAGGCTTCCTGAAAAACGTGCAACTATGTTTCTGGCAAAGTTTCACATCATCTTCACGGGAGGAAGTGGTGAATACAATAACTGCAATATTTTTAAATTGCTCTTTTTCTTTCAGCCACAATAAAACCTCCTTCCCATTCATAACAGGCATATTCAAATCAAGAACAATGAGGCAGGGAAGATTTGCCTCGTGTTGTTCAAGGTATTCTACGGCCTCCGATCCATTTCTTGCATGAACCAGCTGGCAGCCACCTGATAATTGCTCCAATGCTTCATTTACAGATTCAAAATC
>CBIHLW010000231.1:0-5280 GCA_966210755.1 uncultured bacterium | reverse complement strand
TGGTTTCATAATAAATAATTTATTCAATGCAAAGTTGATCTGATGTCGTACGATGACCAATAGCGAAAAAGGGTGATCTTTTGAAAGGCTTTTATCCGGTTGGATATTTTGAGTCGGAAGGTTTTTGTTTTGTACATTAGTAATGCTGAACAGAGATGTGTTTTTTTTGAACAGTACACATTATTTTCAGCTTCTGGCAGGATTTGAAATATTATAACCGAGTGGGATTGCAACCTGATCCAGGGGAAGGAAAAGGATTGCAATCAGGACTAGATGGTGCAATACTGACCGTCTTCAAAAAAAAATTTGTTATGCAAGTCTGGTTGAACCGTATATTTAATTTCAGCGCCTGGTTGGTATTGATTTCGTTGTCAGTTTATTTTTTCCTTGACAATGTTATAGCCTATTTCTATGGTTTCAGAAGCCGGATATTCGGAAATAGTTTTTTTCATAATCAGATATGGGTTGTTTCGCACATGACAGGCGGAACACTTACTTTATTACTTGGACCGCTACAGTTCTCCAAATATTTGCGTTCAAGGTATGTTCAGTTTCACCGTGTGTCTGGTAAATTATACATGTTTGGAATAGGATTGGCCGGCATATCTGCCCTGCGGCTTTCCCTGATCAGCACCTGCGAACCATGCAGGATTTCTTTGTTCCTACTCGCCGTGCTGGCCATTTTGTCCACTGCTTTTGCCTGGAAGGCCATACTTTCTGGGAACATTAAAGCGCACAGGCAATTTATGGTACGAAGCTATGTTTGTGTTATGGCTTTTGTAGCAGTAAGAATTGATAGTGTGCTTCCGCTTGATTTTCTTTTTGGTGCGATCGAAGATGGTTTGCTTCGAAGAGTGGTAAATGAATACTTCTTTTCATTTGTTCCGCTTCTTATTGCGGAGGTGATCATGGTATGGATCCCTTCTGTTAAATATAGAACACGCAAAAGAAAGTAGTCTTCTTTATTTGTCACCTGTCCTTACAGATTTTCCTTAGTAATGATTGAAGCTTTCATACTTACTTTTGATTTGATGGAATTGGAGATCAGGCAGGCCGCTTCTGATTTCTGTAAAACCTTTTCAGCCTTCTCCCTATAAGCTTCATGGGTTATTACAAGGCGGGGCTCCAGAATTACTTCAGACATTATATACTTTCCGTCAATCTGTTCCAGCTTTCCATGTGAATGGCAATGAAATGAAACAAATTCAAGTTTTGAATTATCAGCAATGGCAAGGAATGTGGTCATCAGGCAACTGCTTACAGCAGCGGTAAACAGGTGTTCGGGCGACCAAATCCCTTCAATTCCATTTGGAAATTCTGGTGGTGTGGCCACTTCAATACAACCACAATCTTCGCTTGATTTTGAAACCAGTTCAGGTGAACACATAATCCCCCTGCGTTCTTTTTCCCAGTTGACGTCAACATGATAATAATGCATGCATTTATAATTTGGGTAAAAGTATTTTGCCGGCCTACAGGAATAAATGATCCTGGTCATACAGGCAGCTGATAACGCATTCTTACCCAAATTTTGACCCTGGTGTATCGCCAACCAGTAATTCTGCTCTTATTTTTGACAAACCTTGCGGATAGCTTTGATTGATCCGCTTTATGAGTTCTTCCCTTACTATGCACCGGAGGTCCCAGGAATCGCCTGACTTTCTTGTTGTAACGGTACACCTTAATTCCATTACATCCGGTTTAAGATCAGTTACCACCACGGCAGCCCATTTCTTGTCCCATAGTGGATGATCCTGGATGATATCCATAAATTCACTTCTTATCCAGTCAACCGGCATACTGTAATCCACATAAATAAAAAAACTTCCGGTAATATCTGATGTTGTTCTTGTCCAGTTCTGAAAGGGTTTCTCAATAAAATAATTGATAGGTAATACCAGTCGCCTGTTATCCCAGATCCTGACCACCACATAGGTCAGTGTCAGTTCTTCGATCCAGCCAAATTCATTTTCAACAATCACTTCATCATCAATTCTGATTGGCTGGGTGAAGGCTATCTGAAATCCTGCAAGCAGATTGGCCAGCGATTTCTGTGCTGCAAATCCAATGATGATCCCACTGATACCAACACCGGTCAATAAACCTGCGCCAATTTTCCGCATGGTATCAAAACTTAACAATACAGCTCCAAAAGCAAGTATGATGATGATGGCTGTAGTTACTCTCCGGATGTAGATAAGCTGGGTGATGATCTGACGCTGCCTCAGATTGTTGCCGCTTGATTTGATATTTATTTTATACTGCACTACATCCTGCAGCACGCGTATGAAACGGATCAGGAGCCAGGCAAAACAAATAATGAGTGCAATTTCTGTAGCTACTCCAATTCTATACCTGATGGCACTGTTCATCCGCATCAGCGGAATGAAATTATTAAATAAAAAGAGTGGAATAAGTACGGCGACAGGACTTTTTAAATGTTTTAATAGTGACTGGAGAAGGCGGAATTCAGTTGGGGTACCCTGTTGTTTTTTTATAAAGAGCGATAGCAGCCAACTCAGGATCAGGCCAAGAAGTATGGATGAGGCAAAAAGTATCAGATTCCATAAATATGGATGAATATTCCATTCATTCAAAAGATCAGTTACAATTTTCTGCATGTGGTGCAAATATCAAAAAATGTAATGGGAAACGAATGTTCTAATGAAATTCTAAGGATTTATAACCGGATTATAATCTTGAAATTAAAACAGGTGGTCAGAAATCAGGATATTGAAGAGGTGGCTTGAATTGACTCAACTATATTATTTTTTGTCTGCATGGCAGCGCAACAGGAATAATGTCTAATCCACTAATCATGGAGCTCGTCATTCCTTAACAGCCTGTTGTGCTTTTTCACTGGCTTCAGATTTTTCTTCCCTGTCTGCCGTGGGTTCTTCCTGAACCTGTTTCAGTTGCTGTTGAAACGAAAGATGTGTGAGGGTTGCAAAATGATCAGAACCGTTCTTGGGCATTCTTTTCATTTCAACCAGGCCAAATTCGCTTGAACAAAAAATATAATCAAGCGGGTATCTTATAAACCAGTGGTGTGCAGAAAACGTACTGTAGAACCCACGGCCCCGTCTTGGGTCAAGTAGTCCGCTTACTTTTCTGAACAATTCAGTAGTGTGGCTCCACGCCACATCATTCAGGTCCCCAAAAACTATAACAGGTAATTTTTCTTCTTTGGCTTTCAGGGCCACTTTCATTAATTCCTTATCCTTTGCAGTGGAATAAAGATTTTCTCCGGGTACAGGAGGCTCAGGATGCAGTCCCCATAATTTAACCTGTTGTCCGGAAGGTAATACAATGACCGCTTCCACTGAAGGGATATCATTTTTTACCAGGTAATTGATCTGCCCATTTACAAATTTGAACCTGCTGTAAAATAAAAGACCATAGGTGTTTTCCAGTGGCTCGGTAATACAATAAGGATAATCCATTTCCAGTTCTTTCATGGCCTGTTCCCAGTCCTTATTGGTTTCCAGCAAATAAATAATATCGGGATCAGCGTTTTTGATCTGTAATAAAAGGCGTTGGTATTCCGTATTTGTTTGCAGTACATTGGCAGCAAATATTTTGATCTCATTGCCTTTTCCTGCGGGTTTTACCCTCAGCACTTCTTTTTTGTAAAATATGGTATAAGGGCCAATCTTATACACCAGGTATATTAAGGAAAGACACAGAGTAGCAAATAATACCTGGTGGAATAATTTTTCAAGTGGCCAGAATAAAAGCCAGCAGCCAAGTACCAGTATTACCATCACCAGTTTCTGGAGTCTTGGATATTCAAGGATCTTGTAAATCCAAAAGTCGTTTTTGATCAGGGAAAGGAATACTCCTATAATTAATAAAATACTCAGTACAACGGGTATGATCTCCATGTTAGTAAATATCGTGATTTACATTGCAATATTAGGACCATGGAATTTAAAATGAGGAGCCGGGTAAAAATATTGGTAGCAGCATGAAATCAACAGGCAGTGTTCAAAATGCCAGGGGTTTATTCAACCTGATTGGCATTTGAACACTGCCTGCTTTTATTAATGTCAGGATGAGTATTCACCTGACAACTCAAATTTTTTTAGTCATGAACATGCACATCAGGGTTTGTTGGATTAAATACACCATCAGGATTGTAGGTCCATACCCAGGCGTGCAATAACCAGAATGGAAATCCGGAGGCACCATCCCATTCGTCCTGTGTACCAAAAAATCCTTCAGGCATGGGGTCGGTAAGATGAACAGCATATTCAACTGCCACCAGTTCAAAATTTCCTGCTTCGTTTTTATTATATACCAAAATCTCCGGGCTGGTAACATCAAATCCATCATTAAGCAGAGATGATTTCATAAAATGGTGTCCCATGTTGGGTGCTACCACATTGATCGAGGCATATCCATCGTTCCTGGCATTTTCAATATTCCGGTAGCGGGCAGTAGCAGCGCGGGCCTGCTGCAATTGTTTTTCAGTCTGTGTGGGCAAACCATCATACCGGTGAACAGGATTACCCTGCCCATTGTTTTTTTTATCAGCTGCAAATTGAAGGTCATCTCCGGAAGAGCCAACAGTTTTTGTCTGAAGGTCCTGTCGTGTACAACTGGAGAAAAGAAAGATAAGGAGGAGGCAAAGAACTGACAGGAGTTTGGGCAGGGCAATGAAATTCCCTGTATGACGCATGGCGTCATTGAATGTTTGTTTCATTTCGCTTCGTTTTAGTGTTTTGGGAAAAAATTATTCGGCAGTAGCAGGACTGATAACATTGGCTATTTCAACGATACTATTGGCAGGAAAGCCTCCTTTCTTTGCATGTTCCCTGATAAGTTCAGCACTTTCTGCTTTATAAATGCAATAGATCTTATTACCGGTAACATAGCTATGGATCCACTCGATCTTTGGTCCCATTTCCTTTAAAACAGTGCAGGAGGTTTGTGATATGCCTTTTAATTGTTCGGCCGTTAATTTACCGGCATCGGGGATTTCTCTTTCGATCAGGAATGATTTCATTTTGGAATTGATTTTTGATGGTTCTGTATTTTGCGCACCGGCATTGATGCAGGTAAAAAAAAGGACTGCCACTAAGGCGAGCAGGTGATTTTTAAAATGTTTCATTGTAAAGGTTTTAGAATGTGATTAAAAACTAAAGGTAGTTCCGCCACCTGCCGTGGTAGTATAACAAATCATTCAATGAATGGAATTTTGTATGGTAAAAATCGTTCAAAGAATGGTAATTTTGATTCGCATTGGAGCACCAGGGAAGGGGAGCGGCTGTTTGACCG
>CBIHLW010000230.1:0-5287 GCA_966210755.1 uncultured bacterium | reverse complement strand
CTTCATAACATCAAATATGGAAATTAATATTTATTATAAAAGGCTGAGAAATAAATAAGGCAGGGATCATTACATGAAACAGTTCAAGTTCTAAATGTTGCTTTGTGACCGCAGTGCGGCTTTCCTGTTTTTACTTCTCTTTCTCCACAACAAAAAACCTGTTATGCTCAGAATACCAGGCATCAGTCCGAAAAAGCAGTACAGTATTTTGACCGGTAAACCGCCATAATTTCCAAAATGCAGGGGCCCCGTTATACTTTGCCATTTTTTAAATGGTGTTTGATTTCTCAGCCATTCCTTTTTTTGAATGGAGGAGGTCTGCCCATCTACATAAAACCGGCTGTAATACTTACCATAGTAGAAGGGATCATCGTTGAAATTTCCTGAAAGCTGTACAGTACCTGATCCTGCAGCAACACGGATCAGGTGGATATTGAAGTCAGGATGCTGCTTTAGAACACTGGATTTTATATGATCTACAGAAAGCACAACCGTCTGGCTGGATGTATCACGGGCAGGAACTTGTTTCAATGCTGCCGTCACTATATTCCAACTGATAAATAAACCTGTGATCACGGTCAGGAGGTTAAATAACAATGACCAGACACCCACAACCCTGTGCAGGGAGGAATAAAAACTCCTTTTGGTTTTACCTATGATCCTTACTCTGAATGATAGTACTCTTACTAACGCTTTGCGATAAATATAAAATCCGGAAATAAGCGTAAATAAAAACAAAATGCCCACTGCAAAAACAATGAGCTTACCTGCTGTATTGGCAAAAAGCGAATAATGGAGTGTGAGAAGCTGCCTGTGTAGCTGTTTATGAACCTGGTTGTCTATATGTATCAGATCGCCGGTAATAGGATGAACGAAAACTTTTTTGATTTCATTACCCTTGCGTAAATCATAAACCAGGGCTTCATTTTTTCCGGGGGAACCGTAGAGACGGATTTCCCAGCCGGGATTTTTTTGTTGAACCCATGAAAAGGAAGAATCGTAAAAAAATGCCCCACCGGGATTATTAACTTCCAGCCAGGGAGATTCATAACTACTTTCTATTTCATCTGTGAAAGCAAGAACGGCACCGCTGATGCTCATGATCAGCAGGAACAGTCCCACTACAAGTCCACACCAGTGGTGCCATAAAAAAATTCGTTTGCCTGCTTTCAAATGTTTACCATTTATATCCAATACCAACCTGGTACCGGACCCCATTGGCTTTTACATAATTCAAATTCAGTCCATACCATTGGGATGTTGTTGGAAAATAATCTTTATTCAATAGATTTTCCACCCCGGCAAAAAAGTTGAGACCATTCTCCATTTTATAACCTGCCGTCAGGTTTACAATGCCATAAGAGTTTACAGGTCCCTCGCCAAAACGGTATGCGCCGTTGGTTTGGGGAGCAAAGCGTTTCCTGGATCCGCTATATACCCATTCAACATCGGCAAACAAATTGGATGAGGGCACATATTTGATATGGGCCAATAGCTTCAGGGGTGTAATGCGCCGGCCATTCAGATAAACATCCTGGTCATCATCATAACTGCCATTTTTATTGATATCGGCTTTGCCCTCCATATATGAAACACCTGCGCCAATTATAAAATCCGGTATGGCTGCTACATCTATTGTACTCTCAATACCCCGGATCTGTTCCGGAGCGCGCTGCTGAATGAAGTAACCATTTTCTTCAACAATTGTTGATCCAATCTTTGATGTACTTGCATACAAGGATGTATTAAGAGATACTTTATTGAAGGAAGAAGAAAAACCTGCTTCAAAATTATTAACAACCACTGGTTGCAATTGCATTTTAGCAATATCATTTTCCTTAGCGCTTCTCACATATAAACCTATATCGATCATTGAAAAGCCCTGGGTAAAACTTACAAAGGGTTTAAAGATCTCCCATTTTGAAAAACGCAATCCTGTATTAAAAGTGGAAGCAGAAAAATCAAGTTCCCCTCCATTGATCAATTGGCCTCCTGGCGACTGTGTGGTTTTGATCTGTGTAAAAGAAGGTATGTTAAGGTTTACCTGGTCCAGCCTGTACCCTGCTTTAAATATCCAGTGATTAAGAATGGTAGCATGAACCTGTGCAAAAGGTGCAGGATTGGTCAACTCCATTTTCGGTACCCATAACCTGCCATCCGTCAGATCCTGCCACGTAAGGTCATTTAAATAATCTATTCCATACAGTATCTCAAAATTGATCCTTTCATTTAATTCAACGGGCGTATTTAAAGTAACACGTGCACCTTTCTTGTCTGAATGAATGGTTGACTGTCCGGCCGGATCAAAAAAAGCTGACCATCCATATACAGTATAAAATTTCTGAAAATAAGCGCTGGCTTCAAGTGAGGTATTCAGGAACAGGTCTTTTGCAAGGTATTTGATATATGCATTATGGTTGTAACGCGTGCCCTCATCTTCGGCCTGAACGGAACCTTTCACACCTATGGTTGGGCGCACACCGTAAACGCCCACCTGCTCAACATAGTCGCTGTTTTGCTTGGATGAAAAATAATTGTACATCACTTCCAGCCTGTTCTGCTCATTGATATTATAACCCAGTTTTGCAAAAGTATTTATGATTCCGGATTCACCATAGCTATAAATAGGTGTGATCACCGTTCCCTTTGCATCTTTATAAACACCGGTTTTTTCATAACTACCCGACACTACATAATCGAAGTCACTGATTCTTCCATTAAATAACTGAGTAAACCTGAATCCACCTGTTTCACTGCTATGTTTGGCCATTCCGGTTTTGGATAATGATGTATAGGCCTGGAATTTTTTTGCTGTCTTCGGTTGAAGCGTAATATAATTTATCACCCCTCCATCTGCTCCATTTCCATAAATAGCAGTAGCTCCTTTTATTATTTCCACTCTTTCCAGCACCGAAGGATCGATAGTGCGCATATCCCTGGCACCATTTCTTAATGGAGTGGATTGTGGTATCCCGTCAATGAGTACCAATGGAGTTCTTCCACGCAGTGTTTGCCCGGTATTGGATGTGGTATTGGAACTAAGTCCTAATGAGGGTACAGACTGTCCTAAAATATTAGGCAGGTTGGTTGAAATAGCAGATTGAGCCTGGATCTCCCTGGCATTGATCACCTGAACGGCAGCCGGGGTTCTGTCTACTACCTCTGGCTTCCGGCTGGCGGTAATTGTAACGTCCTTGAGATGGGAAATTGATTTATTTAAAACAATCTTTAGATCTTCATTATTGTTGTTATCAAACTTAACCGGCAACTCAATTGATTCAAAACCTACTGAACTTACCAACAGCATGTATTCTCCCGGCGTTGCGGCCGTAAGTAAAAAAAATCCCTGATCATCGGAGGTAGTGGTGATGAAGGTATTTTTTACGGTCACTGTTGCCCCTGCTATTGCAAGGCCTGAAACATCTTTAATATGGCCTTTTAAAGTTTGGGCATTCATGCCATTAATAAGAAAAAAAGAGATTAATATTCCGAAAAATCTTTTCATGTATGGTTAATTGAGGCGCAAAAGTGAAACTGATGCGGAAACTTTGTTTTCGATATGAGGAATCATTACTCCGCAATGCGGAAATATTGCAGATCCGTGACAGTTAATGGACAAATGATCAATTTGCAATCATAGTAGAGCAAATGGGTTGAAGGATATGGGATCCTGATTTAGTTGGCCTTTCCTTTTAAACTGCTTTGATTTTTCATCACTGGATTATCTTTAACTCAGAATATGAAAAAACAGATCCTGCTTATGTTGTTGGGCCTTGTGGTGATCACAGGATTTTTTTTCCTACCCGTCAATCAACGATGGCTCCGCCGTGTGGTTGGCTATGGAAATAATTTCAGGTTTCAGCGTTTGCAAATGAATGAAGAAACGCGTTTGCAAAGAAGGTTTGGAAATGAGTTTATACTTTCAAAAAAAATAGCAGATTCATTGAGATCCAAAACCAATGAAAAAAATGCGTTGGTTCTGATTCCCCCTGCCAGTTATTTTAAGGAAAATGGCATTCATTATCCTGTACCGGAACCTGCGGTTTTCTATTATTTCACCGGCATAAAAACCACCTGGATTAAAAGTAACCAGGCAAAAAATGCTACCTGGCTTGTAAGTCACCGTAATGGCGGGATCATCCTTCTACCTGTTCAGCATTCAAAAGCGCTGGAAGATTCCATCCTGTACTTCAGTAAATACAATACAACATTTTGAAGGAGGTGCTCATCATATTGGCGTTAACCATTGTTCAGTTCTTCATTGGTTATGGATGCTTAAGAATTTTAGGCATCATGTTAAAAAAACAAATGATGATCTCCCTATCAATTTTAATGGGGATGTTCATATTTTCTCTCGTTCCATTTATACTGCAATTGTTTTTTATACCACTCACCTTCTTTAATATTTTCCTGATCATTTTTATTATAGCCATTTTGCTTACCCTGGGTAAAAACCGATGGAAGGAAATTCCCGGCCTGTGGAGCATAAAGAGAATAAAGATCAGACTGTATGAATGGCCTGCCCTTGGTTTGATTTCATTTATCCTCCTTGTAAGCTTATGGCGTAGCTTTTACCTGCCGCCAACGCCGCGCGACCTTACCTCGGGGCCGGAGGTCATAGCAGAATATACAGTCAAGGAAAAAACCATGATCAATTCAGTTTTTACTGTAGATCTTTCAACCACCAATAATCAGTTCAAATCTCCATATATAACCAGCCTGCAGGTGATCTATAAGTATGCAGGATTTAAATTTGGCCAGGTCTGGCTGGGTATCCTGGTCATTTGTTTTTTTGTATTCCTTTATCATTCACTCAGTCTCCATATTCACCGGTTTATTACAGGCATACTTCTCATTTTTTTTCTGGCGATTCCGGAAATGTATGCCTATACATTCATGGCATTATTTGATTATCCAAATGCCGTTTATTTTTTCTTATCGTGCTGGTTTCTATTTGAGTTTTTTAGAAATGGTGAAAAGAACAATATACTATTGTCCGGATTATTAATGGGAATTGCCACCTGGATAAGGTCAGAAACACTTGTTTTCGGATGTTTACTTTCGTTTTCCATCATGTGGTATCATATAAAACGCTGGGATAGTTTTACCAGCCTTGCCCGTTCCTGTTTGCGTTTTCTTCTGCCATCCTTTATTTTTTATCTGATACCGGTGGTGGTATACCTGAAATTATATTGACGCGGATCCTAGGAGGTGAGTCAGCTTATAAATGATAACCTGTTGAATCCCCTGCCAGTGTTAGAACGATTTGTCGAAATGAACTTTGCTT
>CBIHLW010000229.1:0-5315 GCA_966210755.1 uncultured bacterium | reverse complement strand
CATCTTCCTCCAGGGATTTGTTGGAAGATTGTTCCGAGAATTTGGGATCGTGGTGGCTGGGGCTGTTCTGATATCGGCATTTGTATCCCTAACCCTTACACCTGTTCTGAATGTGATGTTAAGTAAAAAGGATGTTCACAAACATTCCTGGTTTTACAGGAAAACAGAACCGTTCTTCAGGGGTATGGAAAATGGCTATAAAAATATTCTTACAAAATTCATGAAAGTCCGCTGGATTGGATTTATAATTATATTGGTTTGTATTGGGATGATCTATTTCATATTCAGAGGACTTCCTTCGGAATTAGCACCTATGGAAGACCGTAGCCAGTTCCGGTTATCGGTTACCGCCCCCGAAGGAACAGCCTATGATTACATGGACAGGTACATAGATGACCTAAGCAATTTCATGCTGGATTCAGTACCCGAAAGAGAAACTGTTCTGTCATTAACCGCCCCGGGTTTTGCAGGTGGTGCTACCAATTCAGGGTTTGTCCGGGTTACGCTGGTCGACCCAAATGAAAGGGATAGGTCGCAGAAGGAAATTGTAGAGATGGTGAACCGCAATCTGCCCAAATTCAATAAAGGAAGAGCTTTTGCCATAGAGGAACAAACCATTGCTGTTAACCGCCGCGGCGGACAACCCGTGCAATTCGTACTCCAGAATAATGATTTTAATAAACTTGCCGAAGTACTTCCTTTATTCCTGGAAGAAGCACAAAAGCATCCCGCACTTGCAGGTGTGGATGCCGATCTTAAATTCAACAAACCGGAACTAAGGATTAATGTTGACAGGCTGAAAGCAAGTGAACTGGGTGTAAGTGTTGAAGATGTTTCACAAACACTGCAGCTTGCACTCAGTAATATGAGGCTGGGATACTTTACAAAAGAAGGAAAACAATACCAGGTGATGGGCCAGGTTTCAAGATCAGACCGCGACGACCCTACCGATCTGAAAGGTTTGAATGTAAGGAATGCCAATGGTGAAATGATCAGCCTTGATAATCTGGTTACGATTGAAGAAGCCACTACCCCATCAACCATTTATCATTTCAACCGTTTTAAATCTGCAACGGTATCTGCAGGAACTGCACCAGGAAAAACAGTTGGTGATGGCATTGCCGCCATGGAAGAAATAGCGGATAAACTACTTGATGAAAGTTTTTCAACACAGTTATCAGGTACATCAAGAGACTATGCCGAAAGTGGAAGCAATACCAATTTCGCATTATTGCTGGCACTTGGACTTATTTTCCTGATCCTTGCCGCGCAATTTGAGTCGTTCATTGATCCATTGATCATCATGTTAACAGTGCCGCTGGCTTTTGCAGGCGCCATGTTGTCCTTATGGATATTCGGACAGACCTGGAATATTTTCTCACAGATCGGTGTGATCATGCTGATAGGATTAGTGACCAAGAATGGAATATTGATCGTAGAATTCGCCAACCAGAACAGACTGAAAGGAATGTCGAAAATGGATGCAGCCATTTTTTCAGCTAGTCAGCGGCTGCGTCCTATTCTTATGACCAGCCTGGCGATGGCATTGGGCGCCTTACCCATTGCACTATCCTTAGGGGCTGCCTCCACCAGCCGTATTCCCTTAGGTATTGTGATTGTTGGTGGAATAATTTTTTCACTGATACTTACATTATTTGTAATTCCGGCCATGTATTCCTATTTGTCATCCAGGAAAAAAAGAAATCCGCTTGAAATTATTGATGAAGAAGACAGGAAAGCGGAAAAAAAACTGGCTGAACAACATGGATGAAATGAAATTGAAAGTGATTAATCAGAAATTGTACATGAGATCAAAGAATATAATTGCACTGTTTTTTTCCTTACTGGGCCTGGCAGCTTCGGCGCAAAGACAGCCGCTTACGTTGAATGATGCCATTGCCATTTCATTGCAGAACAATTACGATATCCGGCTTACCCGCAATGATTCATTGCTGGCGGCACTGGACTACGCTTACGCCAATTATTCTTTGTTGCCGCGTCTAAATGCCAACGGTGGAATTTTATTCAACAGCAATAACCAGAACCAGGTACTGGCAGATGGCACTGAAAGAAAGAACAATAACATCCGCTCCAATAATGTAAATGCTTCCCTGAATCTTGACTGGACACTCTTTGATGGATTCCGCATGTTCATTGCCCGCGACCGGCTTAGCCAGATGGTGGAACTGGGCGAATTGCAGATCAGGAACCAGGTGGTTACCACCGTGGCACAAGTGATGTTATTGTATTTTGATGTTGTAAGACAGGAGCAGCAACTAAGGGCAATAGAAGAACAGATCGAACTCAGTTCTGAAAGGCTGAAGCTGGCCCAATACCGTTTTGATATTGGTGTTGGCGCCAAACCAGACGTACTGCAGGCACAGATTGATGTAAACGCACAGCGTTCGTCTGCGCTAACACAGGAAACGAACATCAATAAAATAAAAGAACAACTCAATCAATTGCTTGTTTTACCTGTAGGTAATGATTTTTCAATTGCAGATTCGGTAATAACATTTAATCCGGAACTTACACTTGATTCTGTGGCCAGTGGTATTACACTGACAAATCCTGCATTGCAGATTGCACAAAAGAATCTGGAGATCGCCGCACTTGACCTGAAAATGAGAAAGGCTGAAAGATTCCCGACAGTTGAATTTAATTCGGCTTACAATTTCAGCCGTACGGATAATAAATCCGTGATCAACCCATTCCAGCCGTTGTTCAATCAGAACAGGGGTTTTAATTATGGCTTCACTGCCAACATTCCCATTTTTAATGGTTTCAACAACAGGCGTTTGATAAAAGCAGCCGAATTGAATATACAGGCACAGGAACTTTTATATGACCGCGATCTTTCAATGATCAATACCAGCATCTCTAATGCTTACAGGGACTATGACCTTTATAAAAGAACCCTAACGCTGGAGGAAGAAAATATAAAACTGGTACGCGAAAATATTTTTATTGCACGTGAACGTTACCGTTTGGGCATCAGTACTTTTATTGAAATGAGAGAAGCCCAGCAAAGTCTGGCCGATGCCATGAACCGCCTGATACAGGCCAGGTATAATGTAAAGACAGCAGAGGTTGAGTTGATGCGGTTGAGAGGAAGCATTATCCGGTAATGCTAAAGGCAGTTATCTTTGGTTCAGTTACATCTGTTTATCATTCGTCTGAAACAAATTGAAGAATCAGGGTTTTACAAAAACATGGATCTTAGTATATTGTTGCAGAACACATCAAATAAACACCTTGATTTAAGATTTCTTCAATAAGATTAAAAGACTTAATGGAACCTCAATCTCTACCTCAAAACGCCCAGGCTCCGATAGTAGCCATTATTATGGGAAGCGATTCTGACCTGCATATTATGCAGGCGGCCGCAGATATATTAAAATACTTTGAAGTCAGTTTTGAGCTGACCGTGGTGTCTGCACACAGAACTCCCCGGAGAATGTTCGACTATGCTGAATCGGCAATGAAAAGAGGCATTAAAGTGATCATTGCAGGCGCAGGTGGCGCAGCGCATTTGCCGGGCATGATCGCATCACTCACTACCCTTCCTGTAATTGGAGTTCCCATAAAGTCAAGTAATTCTATTGATGGCTGGGATTCCATTCTTTCCATTCTGCAGATGCCCAACGGAGTTCCAGTGGCAACAGTAGCACTGAATGCCGCTAAAAATGCAGGGATACTGGCAGCTGAAATTATCGGTGCATTTGATGTACCGGTTGGTCAGAAAATTGCAGCATATAAGCAAGAACTCAATCATGAAGTGCAGGAAAAGATCAATAATTTACGTACTGCTGGCTGGCCTAATCTTTTCGACCAGTAATTGTACCCATAAAAAGGAAACCTTTCTCCGGCTGATCACGTATAAAACCCTGGCTGGGTTTCCATCTGCTTCAGCTATTGAATACGATAATAACCGGTTATACATTTTTGGCGACGACGCTCCTTACCTATTGGTATTGGACACTTTGTATAACCCTTTCGATTCCGTTTCATTTTTAACCGATACTGCCTATCGCATCAGCAAGGATACCAAACCTGACATTGAATCAACTACGCTGATCACCCATCTTGATGAAAAACATTTGTATGCACTCGGATCCTTTTCAACCAAAGAACGACAAAGCCTGTATTATTTTCCCCTTGCATACACGGACAGCTTTTTAAAGATCAGCCTTCATAACACAACGGAATTATTCAGAGGCCTGGAAGAGATAAACATTGAGGGCCTCGCTTTTACAGGCACTTCTTTTATTATGGCCAACAGGGCAAATTATAGCAACCGGTCAAATCATTTAATTATCAGCAATGAATTGAACCCTTCTGCCGAAAATCTTTATTCCGTAATAGAGCTTATACTGGACACATCTACAGTCAAAGGAATTTCAGGTCTGTATTATCACCTGGAAAGGGATATATTATTTTTTACCGCCTCTGAAGAAGAGACCAATAATGCATTTGAAGATGGAGTGATCAAAGACAGCTACCTCGGATGGATCAGTAGTTTTTCAGATAAGCAGGACAATAAGAAAGTAAGTGCTGACCAGCTCATTAAACTTTCAGATGTAGATAGAGCATTTACTTCTCAAAAAATAGAATCATTGTGCGTACAGGATGTAAGAAGGGATCATTTCACCCTGCACCTGGTTGCTGATAATGATAAAGGACAAAGCAGGATCTTTAAGATGATCCTGAAGCTGTAAGGATGGTGAATTTCTGCTCCAGCGTTAGCGATGACCGATACAGTTCCTCAATGAAAGTTTTTCCCCATTTCGCATAAAATCCGCTAATGTTCTCTTTCCTCTCCTGCAATCCGTTTTTCGGGAACAATGTTTCCCTGAGCTTACCCACCTGTAGCTGTTGTTCACTGAATTTTCTTTTCTCAGCCCTGATCATTTTCTTCTCCAATTCCTGTAAAGTTTTGATCGAGCGCGCACGGATAGCCGCTACGTGTTGGGATAAACCAGGGTCCACCTGTTCTGCCTGTTTTTGTATGGACTGAAATAATTCCTCAGCTTTTTCGAATTTGCCATTCAGAGAAACCTGATTTTTCGATCTTTTGTGAACAATCAGGTTCATGATATCGTGTTCCACTCTGAACAGATCTTCCATCTCCAATTCAAGCCTGGTGATTTTATCATTCCATTTTTTACTGACCACAAGGAAAGAGTTTCTAAGTACCAATACAGGAAAAGGAATTTTATAATTTTCAAAAAGACTTTTTAACTGCATCCAGTATGCAAGTTCCCCACCTCCGCCAATAAAAGCAATACCAGGCAGAATGGCCTCCTGGAAAATGC
>CBIHLW010000228.1:0-5324 GCA_966210755.1 uncultured bacterium | reverse complement strand
GACTTAGGATCTGACGCCGCGAGGCATGGGGGTTCGAGTCCCTCCACCCGCACAGGACGAATAATGAACAAGGAACAAGGAATGATGAACACTTCAACCTTCCTTGTTCCTTGTTCGATATTCTTAAATCATTCACCATGGCTACAGTTATCCAACAGGACGTTGCTCCACTTCATAAACACCTTAGTGTTACCATTAACAAAGAAGATTACCTGCCAACATTTGAAAAATCCCTGAAAGAATATAGCAGGAAAGCTAATATTCCGGGTTTCAGGAAGGGAATGGTTCCGGCCGGACTCATCAAAAAAATGTACGGCAATTCATTGTTTGTTGATGAAGTTTTGAAAACAGTTGACAAAGAAGTTTTTCAGTTCCTGGAAACTGAAAAGCTTGACATCTTTGCACAGCCACTTCCCGTTGATATGAAACTGGACCAGCTGGATGTGAACAATCCCAATAACTATACTTTCACCTTTGAAGTGGGGATGAAACCTGAATTCCAGTTGCCTGATCTCTCAAAAGAAAAGATCAAAAGATACAAGGTTGAAGTTGCTGATGACATGATCAATGAAGAAGTGGAAAGGCTCCGAAGCCGTTACGGGAACATGACCGAACCCGGAGCAGTAACCGGTGATGATAATGTTTTGAATGTTACATTCATTGAAACAGATGCTTCCGGCAATGAAATTGAAAACGGGATACGCAAAGACAACTCTCTACTTGTAAAATATTTCAAAGAAAATTTCCGTGCTAACCTGTTGGGGAAAAAAAATGAAGATGTGATCCTTCTTCAGCTGGAAGAGGCATTTGAAGGCAAGGAAGCGGAATGGGTGTTAAACGATCTGGGTATTGATTCTCCAACCGGCAGGCATTTTAAAATGCTGATCACCAAAGTTGGAATGGTTGAACCCAGAGAACTGAATGAAGAATTTTTTTCACAGTTGTTTCCAAATGGAGAGGTTAAAACTGAGGAGGAGTTTCGTAAACGTTTAGCCGAAGAACTGCAAAAGCAATGGAATGCGGAAAGCAGCAATCAGTTGCAGCATTCCTTGTACCACGTATTGCTTGATCATACCCAGATTGATTTCCCGAACGATTTCCTGAAACGTTGGGTTAAAACACAGGGTGAGAACAAGGAAGCAAAAACGGATGCGGAAGTAGAAAGCGAATTTCCAAATTTTCTGAACCAGTTGAAATGGAGCCTCATCACAGAAAAAATTGCACAACAAAACCAGATAGAGGTTCATCCTGATGAATTGCGGCAGTTTGCCAAACAACAATTGCTTGGATATATGGGCATGCAAACCCTTGATGAAGAACAGCAATGGGTAAAGTATTATATTGACCGTATGATGAAGGACAGAAAATATGTTGAGGATGCTTATAACAGAATGCAGACCCAGAAGATCTTTGACTGGGCGGAATCTAATGTAAATGCGGATGAAGTACCGGTGAGCAAAGAGGAATTTATCAAAATGAATGAAGCGCATCAGCATACGCATCATTAGCTACCAGTCATTAGCCGCTGGCCTGGTCGTTTACATTCATAACTTCTTATAAATACAATAAAAAAGACTGAATATTTCAGTCTTTTTTTATTGCATCCTGAGGAACTTTAGCAAGGCTGGAATAGTGGCCACTGGCCATTGGCTAACGACCTTTGGCTTTTGTCCGTCTGGCAAAATGTCTGCTTTTTCGCTGCGCACGGTATTTGATACCTTACAATCCATTAATTTGCCTAAAATCTAATCAAGACGATATGAGTTTACAATCAGAATTTGAAAAATATGCCGTAAAGCACCGGGGAATATCAAGTAATACTTTGGACAGCTACGGCAAATTTTCAGTAACAGCCCTTACTGCCAATGTAATTGAAGAAAGGCCAATGAACGTGGCCGTAATGGATGTATATAGCCGTTTGATGATGGACCGCATCATTTTTCTTGGTCACCCAATCAATGATGAAGTGGCCAATATTGTAACTGCCCAACTTTTGTTTCTTGACTCCACTGACCGAACCAGGGATATCAATATGTATGTGAACTCCCCTGGAGGCAGTGTGTATGCAGGGCTTGGTGTTTACGATACCATGCAGTATGTTTCACCCGACGTGGCCACCATTTGCATAGGTGTGGCGGCATCAATGGGAAGTGTATTGCTTGCTGCAGGCACTACGGGTAAAAGAGCTGCACTCAAACACAGTCGCATTATGATGCACCAGCCCAGTGGCGCCATTGGCGGACAGGCAACAGATATCGAAATCACAGTGAGGGAAATCAAAAAACTGAAACAGGAATTATACGAGATCGTTTGTCATCATTCCGGCCAGAATGTTGAAAAGGTTGGTGAAGATTTCCAGCGCGATTACTGGATGACCGCTGCTGAAGCAAAAGAATACGGACTGGTGGATGAAGTGTTGCTGGTGAATCCAAAAAAAGACAAAAAAGCTGAACCTAAATAACTAATCAAAAGAAACGCAAGATGAGTCTTAAAGAACAATTACACAGCCGTTATCATATCATGCAGCCTCAGGAACCAGGTGTTCCGGGCAATCCTGAGGAACCGGAAGAAGAAAAAGAAGAAAGGGCGGAAGTTGATACCCGGATGCTATACAAAAAACTGGAAAAATATTTTTATGAAACCAGGAGCATTTATTTATGGGGCATAGTGGATGATAAATCTGCAAAGGATGTTGTAACCAAACTCATGTTACTGGAAGCGGATAATCCGGGTGAAGAGATCAAATTTTTCATCAGCAGTCCTGGCGGTTCAGTAACCAGTGGAATGGTGATCTACGATACCATGCGCATGATCAAATCACCGGTTAGTACCATTTGCATGGGTCTTGCTGCTTCCATGGGCAGTATACTTTTAAGTGGTGGCGCTAAAGGAAGAAGATTTATTTACCCTCATGGTGAGGTCATGATCCATCAGCCTTCACTGGGCGGTCATATTCAGGGTGTAAGTGCAGATATGGAGATCCATGCCGAACAGATCCTTCGCACAAAGGAAATGGGTGCCCGGATCCTGGCCGATAATACGGGCCAAAGCATTGAACGCGTACGTAAGGATTTTGAACGTGATTACTGGATGGAAGCCCATCAGGCCATTGAGTATGGAATAGTTGATAAGATCATAGAGAAGTTGTATTGAGCCATTGGCCTATAGCCAATGGCCAAAGGCTGTTTTACATATTTTAGCCGTCCTATGGACCAAAAGCTATTGCTCAGCCTGATTTTCAACAGGTTAATTCAATCTCCTGCCTGTCCAAAAGAGGTTCTTAACCAAATAAATTCATATAATCCATATAATAAAACCACATCCCGAAGGGATTTTTCTATTTTTGCAGGCTCGGATGCAGCTATTACAGCGATAAAGCATTCTATTATAACAGCAACACTACATGGCAAAAAATATATTACACTGTTCTTTCTGCGGCCGTAGCCGCGATGAGGTTAAAATACTGATTGCCGGTCAGGAAGGGCATATCTGTGAGAACTGCGTTGAACATGCAAGAGAGATCATTGATCAGGAGCTGATGGTTCGCGATGATAAGGGAACCGGTACAGCGGCCTTTAAACTAACGGTTAAAAAACCGCTGGAGATCAAAAAATTTCTTGATGAATATGTAATAGGTCAGGATGAAGCTAAAAAGGTTTTATCTGTTGCTGTTTATAATCACTACAAGCGGCTTCAGTACAAGTCGGCTGAAGTTCCTAAAGATGATATAGAGATTGAAAAGAGCAATATCATTATGGTGGGTGAAACCGGTACCGGCAAAACCCTGCTTGCAAAGACCATTGCCAAATTACTCAACGTTCCTTTCACCATAGTGGATGCCACTGTATTTACAGAAGCGGGCTATGTTGGTGAGGACGTGGAAAGCATTCTTACCCGTTTGCTCCAGGTTTGCAATTATGATGTGGCCGCTGCAGAAAGAGGGATCGTTTATATAGATGAAATTGACAAGATCGCCAGAAAGAGTGATAATCCTTCCATCACCCGCGATGTAAGTGGTGAAGGTGTGCAACAGGGTATGCTGAAACTCCTTGAAGGAACAGACGTTCTGGTTCCACCACAGGGCGGACGCAAACACCCCGAACAAAAACTAATCAAGATCAATACTCAAAATATTCTTTTCATATGTGGCGGGGCATTCGATGGCATTGACAAGATCATTGCACGCCGTGTACAAACCAATACCATTGGTTTTAATGTAGACAAGGACCTGCAGGAAAATATGAAGAAGAACCTGTTGCGTTATGTAAATGCGCAGGATCTGAAATCATTCGGACTGATACCAGAATTACTGGGCCGTTTACCTGTGGCTACTCACCTCGATCCTTTGGATCTTGAAACACTAAGAGCTATTCTTACAGAACCCAAAAATGCGCTGATCAAACAATACATGCGGTTGTTTGAACTTGAAGGCATCAGGCTTACTATTGAAGATGATGTACTTGATTTCATGGTAGAAAAAGCCATGGAATACAAATTAGGTGCAAGAGGTCTCCGCAGCATAACTGAAGGCATTCTTACAGATGCCATGTTTGAACTCCCCTCTTCAAAAGAAAAATTCTTCAATCTCGATATGGAATACGCGAGAAGGAAGTTTGATAAGAGCAAGTTGAGCTTATTAAAGGTTGCGTAAGTACTGTTGCGGGCATTGAGCAGCGAGCTACGAGACCGTTAGGGCAACCGTTTTTAAGTCTCGAGGCTCATAGCTCACAACTTGCAGCTTTTTTTATAACATCACAAAATCATAATCATGTTCGGATTTGACAAAGACAATGTACAGGGACAGGTATCTGAATTACAGGAAAAATTGAAAAGCAATGCTGGTTTGAACGATGAGCAGGCAAATAAAGTAATTGAGACCATCAAGGATTTTGTTCTTGAAAAATATCCAATGCTTTCAGGTGCTGTGAATAATGTGCTGGGAGGGAAATAAGCTACGAGCATTGAGCTGCGGGCTGCAAGACTTTAGTTCGAACAGTTTCTGTCAGGCTCAAATCTCGAAGCTCACAGCTCGAAGCTCTTAAAACTTCTTACCTTCAGTATCACAAAAACACTTAACCATGAACGAACTCGTAAAACAAATTGTAGAAAAGACCGGTATTCCCGCAGACAAAGCACAGCAGGTTCTTGGAGTTGTATCTGGATTTGTAAAACAAAAATTCCCTGCTATTGGTGGTCAGATAGATAATGTGTTGGGAACGGGAAGCAACAGTGGAGATGGCAGTGCCGGTGCCGCATCAAATCCGCTGGGTGACCTGGGAAGTAAAATTGGTTTCTAATAAAATTCAATCCTGCAAATGCAGGAT
>CBIHLW010000227.1:0-5327 GCA_966210755.1 uncultured bacterium | reverse complement strand
TCCAAATCCATCCATTTCCACCAGCAGCTGGTTCAGTGTGCTTTCTCTTTCATCTTTACTCATCATCATGTTCATTCAGCGTGCACGGCCAATGGCATCAATTTCATAAAAGAAAATGATACATCGAGCTTTTTCCCTTGCCTGTTTAAACAGGTCACGGACCCTGCTGGCACCAACACCTACGAACATCTCTACAAAATCAGATCCGCTGAGACTGAAAAACGGAACCTGGGCCTCACCTGCCATGGCTTTTGCAAGGAGCGTTTTACCCGTTCCCGGAGGGCCTACCAGGAGTGCGCCTTTCGGGATCTTTCCGCCAAGCGAGGTATATTTTTTAGGATTACGTAAAAAGTCAACGATCTCCATCACTTCAACTTTAGCCACATCAAGACCCGCAACATCTGCGAAAGTGATGTTCACCCTTGTTCCCTTATCAAACAATGTAGCTTTTGATTTGCCAATATTAAAAATTCCTCCCGGTCCGCCGCCGCCACCGGCACCGCCGCCCATTTTACGCATGAGCAGGATCCATAAACCAATAAAGATCAGAATGGGGAGTATGGTTTGTAACAGAGGACTGAACCAATTGGTTTCAGTTTCATTCTTGCCATAATTAACCGGGATGGTTGGGTTTTCATTAAAGAATTCCCGCATATCATCTTTGAAAGATTCAACCGATGCTATCTTGAAGCTGGCCTGGTACTTATCAGTTTCTTCGAGGTTCTTACCAATTTTGCCTTCATATTTGGGTAAGGCTTCTTTTTTTATTTTAACCCTTACCGTGTTTCGGTTGGATATGATAATGAAGTCTTCAATATCACCATCTCTTAACATCTGTTCAAACTGGTTCTGGTCTATTTCAGCACTGCCCGATGAAAAAGGGCTGAATACCTGCATACCTATCAGCACGGCAAATATGATGGCGTAAACCCAGTAGATGCTGAATTTGGGTCCTTTTTTAGGCGCATTATCTCCACCTTCTCCGGACCGGTTTGAGAATTTCGGTAGTTTGGACTTGTTGTCGTTTTTATATTGATCTTGTGACATTGTTTTTGTTCTTAAAATTCTTTGAATGGTGCAAGTAATTAATTTTTACCCGGATTCATCCAGGATCTTTTCATATTTAACAAACAAGCCTAACTGTTATGTTCTTCCAGAGGAGCATCACTCCACATTTCCTCCAGCTTATAAAATTTTCTTTGTTCGGGCATCATGATATGCACTACTACATTTACATAATCTATCAATACCCAGTGTAAATTCTGTTTGCCCTCAAAATGGTATGGATTTTCTCCGCAATTTTTTTTAACGTGGTCTTCAACAGAGTCGGCTATAGCCCTGATCTGTGGCTGATTGCCTGCGGAACAGATGATAAAAAAATCAGCAACCGCTTCGGGAATTTTCCGGAGGTCAAGCGAAATAATGTCATCGCCTTTTTTTTCCTGTATAGCCCTGATGATTGTTTTAAAGATTTTTGAATTTCTGTTCAAACGGGCAATGCCTTTTTTTCGATTTGCCAGTACTTCCAATGGTTCCAAATGCCTGATCAGTTTTTTTGTTTGATAAAATTTAGTGCAGTAATCAAGGTAGTAACAATTAAGAGTTCTTTTCTTTGCTCAAAAATAGTGGTTAATTGTCATCTTTAAATCCCATAGGACTACCTTTCATAGAACTGCCAGCGGTAGACAGCACCAACAACTATGCCATGGGGCTGGTTCGTGAAGGTATGGCACAACACGGAACAGCTGTGTTTGCACATGAACAAACCAGGGGCAAAGGCCAGCGCAATAAACAATGGTTGTCCGGTAACCGGGATAACATCGCCCTCAGCCTTATTTTAAATCCCGGGCGTATACTGAACACAGAAGTTTTTATACTAAGCATGGCTGCAGCCAACGCTGCCTTTCAGTTAATTAACAGATATATACCAGAAGAACTTAGCATTAAATGGCCAAATGATATTTACTGGCGTGACAGAAAGGCAGCGGGCATTCTGATCGAAAATATATGGCAGCGCAACAAATGGAAGCATTCAATTGTTGGAACCGGGATCAATGTGAATCAACAGGATTTTGGAACGCTGGGAAGCCGTGCCGTATCTATTAAGCAAATAACTGGAAAGGAATATGTACCGGTAGCCCTTGCCAGAGAACTATGTGAGATCTTTGATGAGCAATTCCGCCTTTTATTATCAGATCCGGAAAAATTGGTGGAATGCTACAGGAAAAACCTGTATAAAAAAGATGAAAAAGTGAAATTAAAAAAAGGCAGCCGGGTTTTTGAAGCCGTGATCAAAGATGTAACAACCGGGGGTCAGTTAATAGTTCAACATGCAGTTGAGGAAGGTTTCGATGTGGGCGAGGTGGAATGGCTGGTCAATTACGGATAAATTTTTCATGCATTCCACAACGGGCATACTGATAACTTATTTCAAGTCCATTTGCCATATTAAAACTCACATTTGTTTGTAAGCCTGATGTGGCATTATACAGTTTTATGGTTTGATCTGAAAGCAGTTCATATTTATTGAATTCCCATAGCTTACTATTCGACACTCCTGGATTTGGACCAGTAACGCTGAAATCTCCATTTGCAGTAAAATGTATGGTGATATCACTACCTGCAGCATAAGTTTGAGTGATGAATCCGGAACCGGTACCCGCTGTGGTTTCAACAATGGTCCATGCTCCGTGAAGGGAACTGGCTTTCTCCTTTGAGCAGCTGATTAAACCTATAATGAGGAAACAAAGCAGTAATTGCTTCATAAGTATGGATTAGCTGCCAAAATAGTTTCTATATGGCAGCTTTCAAAATTTCCTCTGCATGCGCTTTGTTCCTCGGACGTAGAAATATTTTTTTGATGATACCTTTTTCGTTGATAACAAAGGTGGTACGGTAAAGTCCCATGTATTCCCTTCCATATAATTTTTTCAATCCCCATACACCATATTGGTCGATTATCTTTTTTTCAGGATCAGCGATCAGTGAATAAGGCAATTGAAATTTTTCTTTGAATCTGGCATGACTGCTTTCATCATCAGGACTCACACCCAAAACAACAAAACCATTTTTTTTCAGCACTGCATAATTGTCTCTAAGGTTACAGGCTTCTATGGTGCAGGTGGGTGTATCATCTTCAGGATAAAAAAACAGGACAACTTTTCTCCCTTTAAAATCACTAAGGGAGATCTTATTTCCATCCTGGTCAGTTGAAGTAAATGCAGGGGCTTTATCGCCTTCTTTTAAATGGGTTGGCATTTGGTAAAATTCAAAATTCAAAAGTCAAGATTTAAAATGAAAAATCCCGACTGCACCATTGAATTATTTTCAACCGGGAAGATTTATATAATTTATCCATCGACAAACTTATCTTACGTTTTTTGATGTTTCCGGGTCTGTATTGATTTTGACTTTTACTTACCTTTTCACCTTCCAGGATCTTACCATTACATTTCCTGCTTCATCTTCAATTGTTAGTTTCAGATCGTGTTCGCCTTTTGGGAAGTTTTCATCGAAAGTATAGATCCAGGTTCTTCCTTTGTCGTTTGTAAAGCACAGCCATTTACCATTAAGTTCTGCACGGAAACTTTTGATCACATTGAAATTATCTTTTGGCGTAAACACTATGCGTTTTGATTTTGAAAGATCCGCAGGAACACTATTAACAGTGGGAGGATCATTATCTATGAAGGCCTGGTAAGTTCCAAATTGCCGGAACTTTGCCGACAGCCAGCCATTCTGCCAGGTTGCTTTTTGTAAATAGGTTCGGGACCCCGCAATATTTTTAATAACGATCCTGTCCTTCAATTCTTCAGTGATATCCTGGTTTGGTTTTATTCTTACCGTTACATGATCATGAGAAGGAATGGTATGATTCAGAAAACTGAATAAGGATGAAACGCTACCTTCCGCGCCATTGCTGCTTTCTTTGAAATTTATAGTGATGGTATCGTAGATGGTCAGCTCAGTTGTAAACAATTCAAAATTTTCTTTCTCAAATATGTTCACATGGTTTGGAATAAGTTTCTCTTCAGGGGATGGCAAATAATTTTTTGCAAGTCTTTCATCATACTGTACATCAAACTGGATCCTGGATAAATTAAGGTTGGCATCCCTGACTTCTATTACCACCCTGTGTGGCTGGTTATCGTTCAAATAAATGATGCCATCCCCGTTAAAAACATTGTATGGAATTTCATGTCCGCCGGGTAAAGGAGAGATATGCTGAAGATTTCCCCGCCCTTTTAATTTATAAGGAAGGTCAAGTTGGGCATTGATATACCTGGAGTCGGGGTAACTGATATCATCGTGAATAAATTCAGAAACAGGTTTCCCATCCACCAGTATCCTTGCACTGTAAATGCCGTTTGGATTGTTCATTCCTGAAAAGCGGTCAGTAGCGCCAATGGCAAAACTGATCTTATCAGAACCTACACGTACCGCATTTTCTGTAATGGTATATGTGCTGCCCGATCTTTTAAGTGTAAGCAGCTGGGGGTTTTGTTCATATGTGCTCTTATTCCTGTTGTACATGGCAAGCCTTGAAATGGAAGGAGGAACACCATCAGGAATTGGAAATTTAAATAACAGCGGGTTTAAAACATTTTCAGTTTTTGTATCCCTGATCTCAAAATGTACATGTGGTCCCTGCGACCCCCCTGTACTGCCACTCAAGCCGATATAAGTTCCTTTTTTCACCGGAAACAATTCAGGAGGTAAACTTAGGTTTATGGGCCAGGATTCCTTTTCATACTGCTGTTTTTCCACATAGGCTTTTAATGCAGGAAAGAAAGCATTCATGTGCGCATAAAGTGTGGTAAATCCATTTGGATGATCAATATAAATGGCCTGACCAAATCCACCGGGCTCAACCAGAATTCTCGAGATAAAGCCTTCTGCAGCGGCATAAACCGGAACATTCACTCTTTGCTGGGTGCGGATATCCAGTCCCATATGCCAGTGATTGGTTCGAATTTCTCCGAAATTGCCCACCAGTTGCATGGGAATGTTAAGCGGATGGCGAAAATAATTTTGTGGATAGTTGGGCTGGGCACTGCCTATTCGTGCAAAAAATAACACAATTAAAAAAAATCCAAATCTTAAAATCTTCATGCTGCTGCTTATTGTTTTTAAAGTGAAGTTAGTTCAACAATCTCTGTTCCATTACTTGCTGAAACCCTTAAATGGTACGATATTTTATTAAGTTATAGAGCAAAAAACATTTTTTAAAAGCAAAAAATATAAATTATGGCAAGACCCGGAATCGGCTCCCTTCTTTTATTAGGCGCAGCTGCCTTTGGAGCATACAAATATTCAAAAATGAGCCA
>CBIHLW010000226.1:0-5334 GCA_966210755.1 uncultured bacterium | reverse complement strand
ATCTCCGCTTCCTCCTTTGGCCATTCCTGCATTACCTGTGCTGTTGAAAAATGAAAGACCTTCCGGTGTTGTGATCAAACTTCTATGACCTTTCAATACAATAATGATAGAATGCTCTTTGGATTTTTTTAATGCTGTGTCTTTTCTGTCAAAATCAGAATGATGTTCACCGAATAAACGGTCGAATTCTTTTGGATGAGGAGTAAGGATGGAATAGGGTGGCAATTGATGTAATAAATCTTTTTGCAGCGATAAACAATTTAGTCCATCGGCATCTATCACAAGCGGCTTCCGGTAACGCCTGCAGATAAAAGAAATGAGATTTTGGGTATCATCAGCTGTACCGATGCCCGGCCCAATTCCAATAGCATGGTATTTTTCAATGTCTGCGGGTAATTGTGACAGTATGTTTTCATTTTCATCTGTCATCACCATGGCCTCCGGTAAGGAGATTTGCATGATCTCATATCCGCAACCGGGAAGATAACAGGTTAGTAATCCTGCTCCGGTATGAATGCATGCTTTTGCTGCAAGTACGGCTGCGCCTATCTTACCATAACTTCCTGCAATGATCATGGCGTGACCGAAATTTCCCTTGTGTGCAAATTCCTTTCTAGGCTTGTAAATAGTGCGGGCCAGACGGTCCACCACATAAAAATGATCAACAGGTGTTTCAGAAATAAAACCCGGATGCAGTCCAATATCAATGAGATGTACATGACCGGTATATGGTCCGTTCTCCTGTAATAACAAACCGGTTTTGTAAGTCTGGAAAGTAAGTGTGTGATCTGCTTTTACTTTTACATAACCAAGTGATGTTCGGTCGGCAAACATTCCCGACGGCATATCAATGGAAATGACCAGTGCATTTGTCTTGTTGATATGTTTCACTATTTCAGATGCCAGTCCTTCCAGCGGATGATGAAGACCTGTTCCGAATAAAGCATCAATTATAATATCTGAGGACGATAATGCAGGAAAATGTTCTCCTGATTCCAGCAGGAAGATATCTGTTGTAACAGCCTGTAGTTTCGCAAGGTTTAACTGGAAGTCCGTGGATGCTCTTTTCCCGTTTTCAAAAACATAAACCGATACCGGAAATCCATTTTGCAACAGCATTCTTGCAATGGCCATGCCGTCGCCTCCATTATTTCCCTTGCCGCAAAATATGTTGAAATGAGTACCAGGACTGAATTGAAGCAGAATCCATTCCGTGCATTTTTTTGCCGCTCTTTCCATCAGGTCAACAGATGAAACGGGTTCGTGTTCCATTGTATATTGGTCCCATTCCCTTACCTGTTGAGCGGTGAGTATATTCACTGTCCGAAGTTAACAGAACTGTACTGAATGGAAATATTGGTTGATGAATGCCTTATTACAACCTGTATATTGTCATCCTCCATCTTCTTCCTGTTCCACATCTCTTCCATCGTATGGACCAAACAGATTATACATTTTTTTAGATGCGCGGTATACACCCGGGTTGTATTTGTTACCGGCAATGATGATGGTAACTTTTTCGTCGGTAAGCCTGGCAAAAGCAGAATTGAAACCATGCCAGCGTCCGTTATGGTAGATCACTTTTTTATCATTGGGTAACATCAGCAGGTGCCAGCCAAGGCCATAATTTTTTGTTCCGGCCTTTTCATGGCTGTATGGTTTGAATGCCGAATCGAGCAGGGCCGGGCTGATGATCTTTCCATGATACAAAGCCTGGTCCCATTTTAAAAGATCGCGCGGTGTTGAATAAATATTTTTATCTCCATAGGGGCCATCTGAAAAATCAAGCGTCCAGAATGCACCATTAGGCTGGTAAGAATACACCACCGCCGTATCCGCAATTGTTTTCACAAAACTGTGATGCATTTGCAGGGGATCGAAGAAATTATCTTCCATGTACTGAGGGTAAGGAACTCCACTAACCCGCTCAATGATGGATGCAAGTACCACATAATTGGTATTGCAATAATTGTAACGTTTACCTGCCGTAAAAGCTTTATTGGGCTTCCATTCAGCCAGTGTTCTTAGAACGTCTTCATTGGTTGCAGGTAAATTCCTGTCCCAGCCTTTCTCTTCCATGTAATACAGGTAATTGGGTAAACCGCTTCTGTGGTTAAGCAGCATTTTTACCGTAACATCTGTATATGGAAAATTGGGGATGAATTTAGTAACCAGGTCATTCAGATTCATTTTGCCTTCCTGTACCAGTTTAAGAACTGCAGCGGCCGTTAATGTTTTACCGGTTGAAGCCACCTGCAAAGGCGTTTCAGCGGTCATGGAATCCTTTGTTTTCAAATTACTGAAACCTGTGTATCGTTCATAGACAATGACCCCGTTTTTGGCAACCAGTACGCCTCCGTTAAAATATCTCTCAGACAGATTATTGTCCACAAATTCACTAACCATGTTGTGGTATTTTTTGAATTCAGCGGAATCCAGATGTCCGGCAGGAGGAAGTAACTGAATGGTATCTTTTGGAGCTGCCTGAGGTTTATGCGCAGAAGATTCGCCACAACCCCAAATGGTAATCGTAAGGAAAAGGATGAATGCAGTGGTTTTCAAGTCACAGAAATTTTTCATGAAATTGGTTACCCGGTAAATTTATTAGTAAAGGCACCACAAAAACAAATCCAAGTTTTCAAAATAAGGGAATGGGCTTAATTATTTCCTCATATTTGTGCTATGGATATAGCAAAAACCAGTTATCCGAAGGAAAAAATTAAGGTTTTATTACTGGAGAATATCAGTGAAATTACGGTCAGGAATTTTACCAGACAGGGGTATACCCAGGTTCAGCGACTAGGAAAGGCTTACTCAGAAAAAGAACTCATCGATGCTGTTAAACAGGTTCATATCCTTGGCATCAGATCCAAAAGCCATGTGTCTCAGGCAGTACTTAAAGCGGCAACAAGATTACAGGCCATTGGTTGTTTTTGCATAGGCGTAAACCAGGTAGATCTAAAGGAAGCCACCAATCAGGGCATCGCGGTATTCAACGCTCCTTATTCCAATACCCGTTCGGTTGCGGAACTGGTAATTGGTTCCGCCATTATGCTGATCAGAAGAATTCCTGATAAATCTGTGGCTGCTCATAAAGGAAGCTGGATGAAAGAAGCCAGTGGAAGTTATGAATTGAGAGGAAAAACCCTTGGTATCATAGGCTACGGCAATATTGGCTCACAGGTGAGTGTTCTGGCCGAATCACTTGGAATGAAAGTGATCTTCTATGATGTGGAAACCCGCCTCCCTTTAGGCAATGCCACAGACATGCGAACTTTAAAAGATGTGTTGGGAAAATCTGATGTGGTTACCCTCCATGTTCCCGAAACGCCACAAACCAAAAACCTGATCAATAAAAATAACCTCAAACAATTTAAAAAGGGCAGCATCATTATTAATTATGCAAGGGGTACAGTAATGGATCTTTCTGCTGTAAGAAATGCAATTCTTGATGGTCATATTGCAGGTGCTGCAGTGGATGTTTTTCCATTGGAACCTGAAAAGAATGGCGATCATTTTGAAACTCCTTTGCAGGGATTGCCCAATGTGATACTTACCCCGCATATTGGGGGGTCAACAGAAGAGGCCCAACAAAATATTGGTGAAGATGTAAGTAACAAACTGCTGAATTACCTTGAAAAGGGAATTACGCTGGGTTCGCATACTATTCCCGCACTTTCATTACCACCACAGGCGGGGTCGCACCGGATCCTTCATATACATAAAAATGTTCCTGGTGTATTAAGCCAGATCAATGGAGAATTGTCCAGGCACAGCATCAATATACTTGGTCAGTACCTGAAAACGAACGAGGAAATCGGTTATGTTGTTGTTGATGTTGATCATAAATTATCAAAGCATGCTACACAATTGCTAAAGGAAGTGCCTCATACATTAAAGGTGCGGTTATTGTATTGAAGAGAATAAGCATCTGCAGCGGAAGGTAGGGAGGCCGGTATTGACCCTGGCCATTCTAATGGCATAGTGAACGGAACACATTCCGTTGCTCTGATTAATTAAAACAGATCTGACACTAAAAAGCATGGCAATGAAGATTGTAATAGTGGGGGCTGGTTTTGCAGGTTTGAAACTTGCACGTAAGCTCAATAATAAACCCGGAGTTGAGGTATTACTGATCGATAAATTTAATTATCACCAGTTCCAGCCCTTGTTTTATCAGGTGGCCACCGCAGCCCTTGATGCAAGTAATATTTCTTTCCCCTTAAGAAAGGCATTTCATAAAAGCAGGAATGTGAGGATCCGCATTGAAGAAATGCAAAAGGTTTTGCCTTCAGAAAATAAGATATTAACCAACACTGAAAAGATCAGCTATGATATTCTGGTGTTGGCACTGGGAGCAGACACAAATTTTTTTGGTAATGAAAAGATTACTGAAAATGCCTTTCCCATGAAATCAACCGTTGAGGCGTTGCAGATCCGTCACCGGCTGATCCAGAATTTTGAAGATGCTCTGCTGGCAAAGGATCCCGGCCAGATAAAAAGGCTCATGAACATTGTTATAGTAGGCGGAGGACCAACAGGAGTAGAGGTGGCCGGTGCACTGGCAGAGATGAAGAAATATGTTTTACCAAAGGATTATCCGGAGCTGGATTTTAAAAACATGAATATTTATCTTCTGGAAGGCGGACCAAGAACGCTTGCTTCCATGAGTGAAAAATCATCAGAAGATTCATGCCGGTATTTGCACAGGCTGGGAGTAACCATTATGACCAATACCATGGTAAAGGATTATGACGGGGAGCAGGTTTTTTTATCTGATAACAAGTCCATTTTCAGTAATACCGTGATTTGGGCTGCAGGCGTAAAAGGAAATGTGCCGCCCGGCATAGAAAGTTCATTGATAGTAAAGGGTAACAGGATAAAGGTTGACAGGCATAACAAAATGGAAGGCAGTGAAAATGTTTATGTATTGGGCGACCTTGCCTATATGGAAACTCCAAAATGGCCGAAAGGACATCCCCAGGTGGCCAATGTGGCCATCAACCAGGCAGATGTACTTGCAAAGAATTTGCTGTTGATGGAAAGAAAATCAGATAACCGCTACGAGTTCGAATATTTTGATAAGGGATCAATGGCAACAGTAGGCAGAAACCTTGCCGTAGTGGATGTACCAAAACCAAAAATGCATTTCAGAGGCCTGGTTGCCTGGTTCATCTGGATGGGGCTTCACCTTTTTTTGATCCTGGGTGTTAAGAACCGCCTGATCGTTTTTATTAACTGGATCTATAGCTATTTTACATACGACCAAAGCCTCCGGTTGATCTTCAGGGAATTTTACAGGCCACGGAAAAAAACAGGTGCCTCAGTGATCTC
>CBIHLW010000225.1:0-5359 GCA_966210755.1 uncultured bacterium | reverse complement strand
ATTTCCTGGCAGAGATCAGTCAGATAAATGACACCACTATATAAATAAAGTGCACCGATTTTGAACTTTGAACTCTACTATGAACTAAGAACTATCCCAATATTATTTTATGAAAAGTACAGCCAGTTGGTAAGCAGGTTAGGGAATACACCCAAAACAATGGTAACCACCGCAAGGCAAATCATGGTATACCTGAATCCCTGCGACATATGAGGAATGGTGGTGGTGCCATTTTTAAAGTACATAGCCTGTATGAGCCGGAAATAATAATAAACACTCACTGCAGCCATTAATACGGCAAATACGGCAAGCCACACGCTTCCGGCGTTGATGGTTGCTTTGAGCATGTAAAATTTGGAGAGAAAACCTGCTGTCAATGGAATGCCTGCCAGTGAAAGCAGAAAAATTACCAATGTTCCTGCTATAACGGGTTCCTGTTTTGCAAAACCATTGAAAGCATCAAAGCTCATGTCGCTCATTTTTGCCAGCACTCCAAAGATCCCAATGGTGGCCAGCGAATAAGCACCTGCATACAGTATCAACCCTTCTTTTGCGTCTGCATTCATGGCAAAAATGGCCAGCATCATAAAACCCGCCTGGGAAATACTGGAATAAGCCAGCATCCTTTTTACACTCTGCTGAAATACTGCAGTAATATTTCCAATGAATAAAGTGGCGGCTGCAACCAGGGATACCACTAATTTCCATTCCGATTGTATCTGGCCAAATGCATCTTCAAACAACCGCATAAAAGCTATGAACCCTGCCACTTTTACTATAGTGGCCATAAATGATGTGAAAACAGTTGGGGCTCCATCATATACATCGGGCGTCCAGAAATGGAAGGGGGCCGCACTCACCTTAAACGACATGGAAAATAAGAGCATCATCATGCCTGCAATTAACAACACCGGAACCTTTTCATCTCCGAAAGCATAACTAACACCAGTGTAAAATGTACCAGTGGCTCCGTAAACAAGCGCTATGCCCATGAGCATTAATCCGGTGGAAAATGAGCCCATTAAAAAATACTTGAGCGAGGCTTCATTGCTTTTGAGGTTGTGCTTTGCACTCCCGGTAAGTATATAAAGCGGTATTGAAATGATCTCTATACCAAGGAATAACATCAGCAAAGATTTGAACGATGCGGCTAAAACAACACCACTCAATATAAAAAAGATAAGTGCAAAATAATCGCTGTAGTTCAGGCCTACTTTCTCCATGTCCTTTGCTGACAAAAGAAAAAATGCAAAGGTTGAAACATTGACAACAAGTGTAAATAACAAAGCAAAACGACCGTCGCTTCCATCAAAGTCAAGCATGCCGTTCGTATCAATATCAAAAAGGGTAATTCCTCTTAATTCAAGCAGGTTCATAACAATGGCGGCAAACAACAATACCAGCGCCAGGGTTCTGATGCCGGTTTTTGATCTCAGCATAAATCCGCTGAACATCATCAGTACTCCGCTTAATGCTCTTATGATTAATGTGTTCATATTATTTTAAAAACATGGGTGCAACATTTATGTCCTTCAACAGGTTTTCTACAAAACCATCTGTCAGGTTCAATAAAGGTTGCGGGTAAACGCCAAAAACAATGATCAGTAAAACAATAACGGACAAAGCCAGCTTTTCATTAACATGTATCTCCTTTGTATTACCCGTTATGGTATTGGTATCTCCAAAAAACACTTTTTGAATCATGTTCAGTGTATATACGGCGGCCAGTATGATACTGATGATGGCGATAGCCGTAAATACACCACTGAAACGGGTAACCGTAGAATTCCAGATGCCATTGAACATTAGAAATTCGCCAATGAATCCATTGGTCAGGGGCAGGGCAATATTGGCAAGTGATACTATTACCAGAAGTGTTGCCAGTGCAGGCGCCTTTTGAGCAATTCCACCCAGCCCCGAAAGTTTCCTGGTTTTAAACTGCCGTTCAATTATTTCCGCCAGTATCCATAACCCGATGATGTTGATACCATGACTGAACATCTGGATCATCACACCCTGGAAACCGCTTTCCGTTTCTGCAAAAATGGCGGTGGCCATCAAACCTATATGTGCAATAGATGAATAAGCGATCAGTCTTTTCAGATCATCCTGCTGTATTGCAATAATGGAAGCATAAATAATTCCCGCAACGGCCAGGCTCATAACCACATCTCCCCAGGCATAAGCTGATAAAGGAAGAACCGGCAATACCCACCTGATCACTGCAAACACACCCATTTTAACCATGATGCCACTTAAAACCATTGTAACAGCAGTGGGCGACTGTTCATATGTATCCGGTTGCCAGGTATGAAATGGGAACACGGGCATCTTGATGGCAAATGCAATAAATAATATCCAGAACAGCAAGGATTGGGTTGTACCGCCAAGTGAACTGGCCAGATCAAGCGCATAAAAAGATTCCAGTGAAAATGAACGGTCGGGTGTCTGGAAATAAATATAAAGCAGACCCACAAGCATCAGTACAGATCCGGTGAAAGTGTAAATGAAAAATTTAAATGTGACCGCTATCCTTTTTTCACCTCCCCACCCGGAACATAAAAAATAAACAGGTACCAGTGCCAGTTCCCAGAAGAAATAAAATAATAAGGCATCAGTAGCCGTAAACACACCCAAAAGCCCGGCCTGGGTAAGCAGCATCAAGGCGAAAAAATTATTAGGCCTGGTATAAGATGACCTCCAGGTTGAGATCAGAATTATAGGATATGAAACTGCGGTAAGCAGGCAAAGCATTTGCGACATTCCATCCAGCTCCAGTGAAAAGGAACTTCCCAGACTTCCCATCCAGTCCGCATGAAAAACAAGTTGCTCCGGTTTACCAATAGAAAGGGCCACAAGAGTGAGTGCAAGCGTGATGAAAGATGAGATCAACGCAAGGCTGCGTACGGCCATATCTTTTTTCAAAAAGAATGCAAACAGGCCGCTTAATAAGGGAACCAGGAAAATTAATAATACGATCATAAAAAAGCTATAAGCTAACAGCTAATGGCCATCGGCCACCGGCTTACTTCTTTAAAAAAAACTGTATCACAAAAAACAAAACCATGCTGATCACCATAAGAAGCACATAACTTCCTATTTGTCCGCTTTGCAACCAGCGCATCTGCCTTCCACCATAATTTACAAGACGGCCAATCCCATTTACAATGAAATCAATCCCGCTTCGTTCAAGAAACCTGTCGGCAACAATACCCAGCCTGTTCACAGGTTTCACAAAAATCTTATCATACAATTCATCCACATACCATTTGTTCTCCAGCACTTTTCCAATGGCGGTTGGCTGCTCTTCCCTGTAATTCCTGTATCTCAGCCAGGCAATGATGATGGCTACTACAGCCACTACTGTTGTTAATGCCATCAATATGTATTCGGTAGCATGCGATACCGGTGCATCATGCTTTATATTTTTAATTTCTGCTCCGGAAAGGAATGCACCGAGCCTGTCCCATCCCTGCACAAAAATTTCAGGAATCCCTATAAAACCTCCTGCAATGGATAATATAGCAAGAATAACCAGGGGAATGGTCATGGCCGCAGGACTTTCATGCACATGGTGTCTTTGTTCTTCTGTTCCCCTGAAACCGCCTGAGAAGGTTATGAACAAAAGCCTGAACATATAAAATGCAGTGAGACCCGCTGTAATGACACCTACTACATAAAGAATAATATTCTTCTCAAATGCAGCCAGTAATATGGCGTCCTTGGAAAAGAAACCCGACAAGGGGAATATTCCGGCAATGGCTATGCAACCAACCAGGAAGGTTGCGTAGGTTATTTTTAATTTCTTTTTTAATCCACCCATAAACCTGATATCCTGCTGGCCACTCATGGCATGAATTACCGAACCCGATCCAAGGAACAACAGGGCCTTAAAAAAGGCATGCGTCATTACATGAAACACCGCAGCTACATAAGCGCCACTGCCCAGTGCCAGAAACATATATCCAAGCTGGCTAACCGTTGAATAAGCCAGCACTTTTTTAATATCATTTTGTTTCATGGCAATGGTAGCCGCAAAAATGGCCGTAGCTGCCCCAATGATGGCAATGATGTTATTGGTAAGCGCTGCATGTTCGTATAATGCATGGCTTCTTGCTATCATGTAAATACCCGCAGTAACCATGGTTGCTGCATGGATCAGCGCTGAAACAGGTGTTGGACCGGCCATGGCATCGGGCAGCCAGGTATATAATGGTATCTGGGCGCTTTTACCAGTGGCGCCAATAAAAAGTAAAATGGTTATGCCCGTTATATCAGCTGGTGGAAGGTTGTGGGCAATTTTAAAAATCTCAATAAAATTTGTTGTCCCGGTTTTTTGAATAAGCCAGAATATGGCCAGTAAAAATGCAAGGTCGCCAATGCGGTTCATTACAAAGGCTTTCTTTGCTGCATTGGTATAGTCGATGCTTTTAAACCAGTATCCGATCAGTAAATAGGAACAAAGACCTACCCCTTCCCAGCCAATGAACATGATCACGAAGTTGGCACCCATTACGAGCAGCAACATGGAAAAAACAAAAAGGTTGAGGTAGGCAAAATATCTTCCGAAGTGTTCCCCTTTTTCTTCGTGCATGTAGGCTGTTGAATACACATGTATTAAAAAACCTACGCCTGTAATGATCAACAGGAATATAGCGGTGAGCTGATCAACCTGGAAGGCAAATGGAATATTGAGCGAACCGATATTGATAAAATCAAAATATTTATACACACCATCATTGATCGTGGAGATTTCATCAATCCTTATAAATACAACAATGCTTAGAATAAAAGCAGCGAGTACCGTTCCGCTTCCAATCAGACCGGTGGCTGTTTTTGAAAGGTGCTTCCTTCCCAGGCCATTGATGAGAAAACCTATAAAAGGCAAAAGCGGGATGAGTAATATTAAGTTCTTCATTTCTTCAAAGTCAAATGCAAAGTCAAAAATCAAAAGTCAAAATGAAAAAAGTACAACCGGTACTAAATTTTTAATTTTTACTTTTTAGTGTTTTAACCTGTTCAAAAAATTAATGTCCACTGAATGCGTATTCCTGTAAAGCATTACTATGATCGCGAGTCCGACGCTTACTTCCGCCGCTGCCACAACCATGATAAAAAAAACAAATAACTGCCCATCGCTGCCTGCCGTGATATCCCTGGAGGAATTGGCAAAATGGTGCATTTTTGAAAATGCAACAAGTAACAGATTCACTGCATTCAACATCAGTTCTATACACATGAATACAATGATGGCATTGCGCCGTGTAAGCACGCCAATAATGCCTATAACAAAAAAGGCGATGGATAGAAATATGTAAAAGTTTATGGGCATATTATGAGCTTTGAGCTTTGAGCTGTG
>CBIHLW010000224.1:0-5365 GCA_966210755.1 uncultured bacterium | reverse complement strand
AGAAATAAGCCAAACAGAATTTTTTTCATTCAACATTTTTTTATTGGTACTGATTTTAATTTTTCTTTTTGTTTTTATCATTCACCAGGTCAAACTGCAAAGAGAAGACATGGGTGAACAAGGGATTCGACTGATTAGCAAGGTTCGTAAAAGCATAATCAATCCTTACGTTCTGAAGCCGGAAGCCTGCGCCTGCGCTGGGCTGGTAGATCCAGACTCTTTTCTGGTTGAGGGTATCTCCATCTGCCAGCGCTCTCTGAAAATTATTGATCCCTCCCCTCAGGAAAAATGCATCATTGATGTTCACTTCCATTCCAAGCTTTGGATCGATACTTATGGGATTGGCACTTACAAGGGTATTTCTTTGACCGTCAAAAGTGAGGTCAAAATTGGCTTCGGCAAGAAGACTTGCTTTTTTACCCAGCCTGAAATCACGCGAAACGCCCACCACCAGTCTTGGTGCAGTGAGTTCAGTAGATTTCACCGGGATCTCATTATTGGTGAGGTATAAAGCTTCTTTTTCCTTTTCGGTAAAGTTGAAACTCCAGGCATTGAAAGTTGAAGTAATGTCCCGGCCTGAAAATCCAAATCTCCATTTGTCGGCTTTGATCTGCAAACCAGCATCCAGTCCGAAACCCCAGGCCTTGGCAAATTTTCCCACACTCCTGTGAATTATTTTAGCGTTCATACCAAAACTTATATTCCTGTTGGTAGATTCTTTCAGCATCTGGGCAAAAGAAAAAAGGAAAGCGTAGTCGGCAGATGAAAAGGCCTGGATATTATTGTAATTGATTGATCCATCAGGCTCCACCAGGAATAAAGTATTCATGATATCATCAACTGCAAAACGGAGTCCGGTAATGGCAATGGTTCTTTTATTATTATTGATGGGGATAGCCAGACTGGCAAAATCATATTTACCTATGCCGGCAAAATATTCGGCATGCATCAGGTTGGCGTTGGCATAATCCTTAACCCCGGTTAATCCTGCAGGGTTCCAATATCCGGAAGTTCCATCCTGAACGGATGCCACCTGGGCACTACCCATTGCAAGACCCCTTGCACCTGCGCCTATGTTCAAAAATTCATTGGAATATTTACGGAATTGGGCTGAAGAACTCACTGAAATGGTAATGGCTACCAAAGCAAGAGCCAGAGAGTAGATTTTCATTTCTTCAATTTTCGGATAAGCAATGGATTAATAATGTTTTTCAGAGGTTTTGGCTGCGTCTACAAATGTATATCATTCAGTTTCAAATTCATAATCTTGGTAATATAAATTTACCCTTTGAAAACGAACTACTTAGATATAATATTTTGGCACCTTGCCTTACATTTGCCCCTTAAAGCCTTAGAACATGAACTTAATTGAAGAATTACGGTGGCGTGGCCTGGTCCAGGACATTATGCCCGGTACGGAAGAACAGCTGCTTAAAGAAAGAACCAGCGGATATATTGGATTCGATCCCACAGCAGAATCCCTCCATATCGGCAGCCTCGTTCCAATTCTTTTATTGGTACATCTTCAAAAGGCAGGACATAAACCCATTGCACTTGTTGGAGGGGCAACGGGAATGGTTGGCGATCCAAGTATGAAGAGCGCAGAAAGAAATCTTTTGAATGAGGAGGAATTGCAAAAAAATGTGGCCGGAATCAAAAAACAGCTAAGGCAGTTCCTTGATTTTGATTCAGATGCTGCCAGCTCCGCTGAAATGGTAAATAATTATGACTGGTTCAGGGAAATGAATTTTCTCCAGTTCATCCGCGACGTTGGCAAGCATATAACGGTCAACTATATGATGAGCAAGGACAGTGTGCGAAAAAGGATCGAAGGGGAAACGGGGATCAGTTTTACAGAATTTACTTACCAGCTGATCCAGGGATATGATTTTTACTGGCTTTATAAAAACAAGAACTGCAAACTCCAGATGGGCGGAAGCGACCAGTGGGGAAACATTACTACCGGAACAGAACTGGTCAGGAGAAAGGCAGGCGGTGAAGCTTTTGCTTTTACCTGTCCGCTGATCACCAAAGCAGACGGAGGCAAATTCGGAAAAACGGAATCCGGCAATGTTTGGCTGGATCCGGAAAAAACAACACCTTATCAGTTTTACCAGTTCTGGTTAAATGCATCAGATGCTGATGCAGAAAAATGGATCAGGATCTTTACCTTCCTCGACAAATTCGAGATCAGCCATCTGATTGAAACCCACCAGAAGGATGAAGCTAAAAGGTTGCTTCAGAAAAAACTGGCCGAAGAACTTACCATTTTCGTTCATGGAAAAGAAGCATACCTGAAGGCCATTGATACCACCGAAAAATTATTCTCCAGACAAAATTCACCAGCAGAGGATCTGAGCCTGGAAGAACTTGAAAGCATGGATGGAATTGTTCATGTTGACTTTTCAAAAGAAAAGTTAAGTGCGGGTATTGATGCTATTTCATTTCTTACCGAAACCAATATTTTCCCAAGCAGAGGAGAAGCAAGAAAAATGATCCAGAATGGAGGCGTTAGTGTGAACAGGCATAAGATCACAATGGACCAACAAATCAGTTCACAACAATTACTTCATGAAAAATATTTGCTGGTACAAAAAGGGAAAAAGAATTATTACCTGGTGAAAGCCGGGTGAGGCATGTAGTGAAAAGAAATGGTTCTATCTCATGAATTACGAAGTACGAAATACCAATGAATGAAGGGTGAAATGATGTAAGCTTTAAATCATCATGCCGGGACCTGCCTGGTTCAGGTTTTTGCAAAACGCCTGATCCCTTCCACCAGAACGTCGAGGTTCTTTGTAGTAGTATAAACATTGGGTGTTACCCTTACACCATTTATATTTTCCCAAGAGATACTGGTGGTATGAACCTTATGATGGTTGAATAAATAACTGTCAAGCTCAGCCGGTTTTTTACCTTCCACTGAAACAATTCCAATAGCACACCCATAAGCGGGATGAAGTGAAGTACCAATTTTTACCCCGGGGATCTGTTTCACTTTTTCCATCCAGTAATTTTTGAGGTAGTGCAACCGTTTTTGTTTCCGTTCTATTCCAATCATATCATGAAATTCAATGGCCTTGCCAATAGCCTGCTCGATAAAGAAAGGCCTTGTTCCCAGGTGTTCGAATTTGCGGATATCATCCTTCAATGGATCGCCTGAAGCAAACATGGGATAGAGGGATGCGATCTTATTTTTTTTCACGTACAGTAAGCCGGTTCCAATGGGGGCAAATAACCATTTGTGCAGGCTGCTGGCAAAATAATCTGCACCTAATTCAGGGATCTTAAATTTAAAATGGGCAAAACTATGAGCCCCGTCCACCAATACATCAATCCCTCTTTTATGTGCTTCATCAGCTATCTTTCTTACCGGTAATATCTGCCCGTTCCAGTTTATGATATGTGTGATGTTGACCAGCTTTGTTTTAGGTGTGAATCCATTTACATACTGGCTTACCAGGTAGTCATCATTTTCGGAGGGAAGTTCAAGATTGATCCAGTTGATCCGGATCCCATCCCTCATTTCTCTTTGTTTCCATGCATTCACCACATTTGGATAATCCTGAAGGGCTGCAACCACCTCATCACCCCTGTTCAATTGAAGTCCGAAAATTACGGTCTCCAATCCTTCAGAAGAATTCCGGTTAATTGCTATTTCCTCCTTATCGCATCCTGCCATATCAGCGAGGTTTTGTCTTAATGGCTCCCTACCCTGGTCTGTCACTCTCCACATATAATAACTGGGGGCTTCATTAGCCAGGTCATAATATCTTTTCATGGCATCCTGCACTGTTTTTGGAGCTGGGGAAACACCTCCATTATTCAGATTAATGAGAGAAGGTGATACCGTAAATGATTGCTGGATGTAGTACCAGAATTCCTCATCAGAAGCCAGGTTGCCCGGAGGAACATTTTCCGCTTCCTTAATTACCCGCTGAAGATCCCTGCTCCATGCAGGCGTATACAGGGCTCCCAGAATGGCGGTGGCTGAAAAAATTCCGGTTTTTTGTAAAAAAGTTCGGCGGTTTGATGGCATGATCGGAGTTTATATAAATGTAGTAAGAAAGCTGATAGCCAGTGGCTAATGGCCGCAGGCCGTCAGCATTAAAACTTAAATTTGACTGTAAATATTTTTGGTACATCCTCCCCATGCCATTATTTTTGCACTCCTTTTAGCATTCATGGCGCTGGTTTTCAGTAAAATGAAGCTGAAAGAACAGGATTGAGCTATGGTGTAACGGTAGCACTACAGATTTTGGTTCTGTCTGTCAAGGTTCGAATCCTTGTAGCTCAACAAAACCGGAAAGGGAAAGAGAAAGAGAATGAAGTGCATCTTCGCTCCTACTCTTTCCCTTTCTTTTTAAAATCTGTATCGCACGCCCAGATCCAATCTTCCATTGATGGCCGTGTTATTCTCTCCAAATACGGGGTTGGCCGCACCACTGGCCTTGATCCTGATCCTTTGCGACAAAATATATGCGGCGTTCAAACCAATGAGCGTTGAAAAACTAGCGAGGGAATTTTTATAGTTCATATACTTCTCTACATGTCTTGAAAGTCCGAGGTAAATAAATGGTGCCAGTGAAAACGGATTGGTGATGCCCATTGTATTGAAAGGATAGTATTCAATGCCGGCCATGATATTCAGCCTGGACTGGTCCCATCCGTATCGTTCACCGGTGTAATAGGCAGCATCCAGCCCCACGCCCAGCTTTTTATTGAGCATATGGGTATAATTCAATCCGGGTCCGAACATGCAAAATGGATTGATGCCATCAGTATCTTCCATTAAATAACTCAAACCAAAAAATAATAATCCGGCCACCGCCAGGTCCTCATCTGCACCGGTTCCCGGTTCATTATTTTTTTCCTGATTACAAACCGGAGGGGTGAACAGATAGTTGTTCCAGGTACCTGGCCTGATATTAAAGTCAATGGTACCCGTGGTGATGTTATAGGGCTGACGATATTTTATAAATTCATTACCGGGTGCAATATCGCGGTATCCCATTGCGGCAATCCCGTTTGTATAGATCACATTATAAAGATCAAATCCGTTACCATAGGGATCAGTAAGATTAATATCCTTGAACAACTGTTTTCCCGAGCAATCAAAATAATCCAGTTCTTCATACATGCTGCCCATCTGGTCAAATTGCCTGTTGATGTTCAATCTGGTTCTACCCGACAGGTCAAGGTATACCCTGTTCTCTATAAAATAATTATCAACCGGCAGGATATTGATGGATACCTTACCTCCATAGGTGTTGTCATCTGTTGTAATGCTGGAATTAGGTTTGGAAAAAATATCCCTGACATATTCCTGCCATGGCTCCATCCGCATATTCTGTGAACCATTGCC
>CBIHLW010000223.1:0-5375 GCA_966210755.1 uncultured bacterium | reverse complement strand
TGTATATTTGGGCTAAGAGCAAAGGAGTGAAAAAAGTAAAAAAAAGTTAGGCTAAGAGGTGAAAATAGAAAAAAGACAAGGTTGATCTTCTCTTTTCCTCATTTCACTCCTTTGCTCTTAGCCTATACCTGAAATACCCCAGTACGAAAGCTTTCCATTTCCGGATTATGATCGGCGGCATGAATGGCTTCTGAAATTAATTTCCTGGTATCAACAGGGTCAATGATGGCATCAACCCATAATCTGGCTGCAGCGTAATAAGGTGATGTCTGTTCATCATACCTTGCCTTGATCTTATTTAATAATTCTGATTCATCCTCAGGAGAAATGGTTTCACCTTTTGATTTTAACGCTGCCACCTGTATCTGTAATAAAGTTTTTGCAGCCTGGTCGCCGCCCATTACAGCGATTCTTGCCGTAGGCCATGCATAAATAAAGCGCGGTTCGTAAGCCTTACCGCACATAGCATAATTTCCCGCACCGTATGAGTTTCCGATCACTATGGTGATCTTAGGCACTACAGAATTGGCAACTGCATTCACCATCTTTGCACCATCTTTTATAATTCCGGAATGTTCGCTGCGGCTACCCACCATAAAACCTGTAACATCCTGTAAAAATAAAAGCGGGATCTTTTTCTGGTTACAATTCATAATGAACCTGGCTGCTTTATCAGCACTATCATTATAGATCACCCCACCCATCTGCATTTCTCCTTTCTTACTCTTTACTATCTTACGCTGATTGGCCACAATACCAACTGCCCATCCGTCAATACGTGCATAACCGCAGAGGATGGTTTTTCCATAATCCTGTTTGAACTGGTCAAACTCCGAATGGTCAACGATCCTTTCTATCACTTCCAGCATATCATATGGCTTGGTACTGTCCGTAGGAACAATGGAATAGATCTCATCCACGTTCTTCTTTGGTTTCACCGGTTTGATCCTGTTGAATCCTGCTTTCTCCCGGTGACCGGTCTTTTCCATGATCCTTTTTATCTGGTCGAGACAGGCTTCTTCAGTTGGGAATTTATAATCTGCAATTCCTGAGATCTCTGTATGTGTTACTGCACCGCCTAAGGTTTGCGTATCGATATCTTCTCCGATGGCGGCCTTAACCAGGTAAGGACCTGCCAGATAGATGGATCCGGCTCCTTCTACCATCAGGGTTTCATCGCTCATGATAGGTAAATAAGCGCCACCTGCAACACAGGCCCCCAGCACTGCGGCTATCTGGATGATGCCCTTTGCACTCATTCTTGCATTGTTATAAAATATGCGTCCGAAATGTTCTTTATCCGGAAATATCTCATCCTGCATAGGAAGAAATACCCCTGCACTGTCAACCAGATAGATGATAGGAAGATTATTTTGTAAAGCGATCTCCTGCATGCGCAGGTTTTTCTTTCCTGTTATGGGAAACCAGGCACCTGCTTTTACTGTCTGGTCATTGGCCACGATCAGGCATTGCCTTCCACTTACATAACCCGTTCCGGCAACTGTGCCGCCCGCTGCACAACCGCCCTGTTCCTCATACATTTCATAACCTGCAAAAGCGCCAAGTTCAGCAAATGCTGAGCCTTTATCTATAAGGTAATGGATCCTTTCTCTTGCGGTTAGTTTATTTTTTTCTTTTTGCTTTGCTATGGATTTTTTGCCGCCACCCTCATAAATTTTTTGCAGACGGGTATTCATTTTCTCAACTAAAGCCAGCATCGTTTCTTTTTCAGCCAGGGTATTCTTGGAACTCATGAAACAAAGATAGGCGCCAACGGCCATAAGCCATTGACCAATGGCCGGCATCCATGGTTCATTATTTGTATAAAAATAATCAACCCTTAAACATTGTTCTATGAGGAATAAATCGCTGGTCCATGCAGTTTTTGCTTTCCTGATCCTGAACTTCTATAGCGGAATAAATGCATCTGCCCAGTATTTTGGCAGGAATAAAGTACTCTACCAGAATTTTGATTTCAGGGTGTTGCAAACACCGCACTTTGAAATTTATCATTACCTCGATAATAAGGCTGCACGCGACCGTCTGGTAAAATGGACTGAACAGTGGTACCTGATGCACCAGCAGGTGTTGAAAGATACCTTCACGGAGAAAAATCCCTTTATCATTTATAATCACCATGCTCATTTCCAGCAAACCCGTGCTATTAACAGTTCCATTGGCGTAGGAACAGGTGGCGTAACGGAAGCACTGAAGAACAGGGTCATCCTGCCTTTCATGGAGTCCAATGCACAGACCGATCATGTAGTGGGTCATGAACTGGTGCATGCTTTTCAGTACCACCTGGTAAAAGATTCCTTTTCACTCAATGCCCTTAGTAATTTACCATTATGGATGGTGGAAGGCATGGCCGAATACATGTCGATTGGATATAAGGATGCCAATACAGCCATGTGGCTGCGCAGTGCAGTAGCACTGGATCAGCTCCCCAGTTTAAAAGACCTCACCAACCGTCCGGATCTGTATTTTCCATACAGGTGGGGAGAAGCTTTCTGGGCTTATGTAACGGGTAACTATGGTGATGCCATCATTCCAAGGTTGTTCATGGAAACGGCCAGAAGAGGATACCCCGCAGCCATTAAATTTCTTTTTGGGATGGATGAAAAATTATTTTCCCGGCAATGGCAGGAATCTATCAGGAATGCCTATGCGCCATTTCAAACCGGTAAGCAAATGAATGCACCAGGTAAAAACCTGGTGAATAAGGAAAATGCAGGGGAAATGAATATTGTTCCTTCCATAAGTCCCGATGGAAAGCAAATTGCATTCTGGACGGAAAAGAATTTATTTTCCATCGACCTCTATATTGCGGATGCTTCCACCGGAAGGATTACCGAGCGCATTACTTCAACCGCGCAGAACTCACATATTGATCAATACAGCTCATACGAATCATCTGTGGCCTGGTCGCCCGACAGCAGGCAACTTGCCTATGTTGCTTTTGCTAAAGGAAGGAACAGGCTGATCATATCCAATACCAGTGGCAACATTCAGGAGGAGATCGACCTTCCCGGCGTTTCCGGCTTCAGCAATCCTGCCTGGTCGCCTGATGGTAAAACCATAGTTGTAACCGCACTTGTACAGGGGCAAAGTGACCTCTATGCCTATGATCTGAATACGAAAAAAATTAAACGGTTGACCAACGATCTGTTTGCAGACCTGCAACCTTCCTATTCGCCGGATGGAAAATATATTGTATTCAGTACAGACAGGCTGGGATCAGGAAATAAAGCAGTTCATAATTATTCACACAATATTGCCCTGCTTGAACTGTCAACCGGTGACATTACCAATATAGATATATTTCCCGGCGCCCATAACCTCAATCCTGTTTTTGGTACCACCTCCAACATAATATTTTTCCTTTCCGACCGCGATGGTTTCCGCAACCTTTATAGTTACGATATCAATACGAAACAGGTAACTCAAAGAACAAATATTTATACCGGCATTGCGGGTATCACCCAATATGCACCGGCAATAAGTGTATCACGACAAACAGGACAGCTGGCTTACAGTTATTTTTATAATAGCGAGTATACCATATTCAGTGCGAAAGAAGAGGACCTGCAATCGATCCGTGTTGACGGGGCTAATGTAAATATGCTGGCTGCCACGCTTCCTCCGCTGGATCGAAAAGGCAGGGATATGGTGCAGGCCAGCCTCCTGAATCCACCCAATGTGCAGGATGCAGCTGCCATTGCAAAAGAAGTTCCTTATAAGGCCAATTTTGCGCTTGACTATATTGGAAATACCGGCATGGGCATTCAAACCGGAGGAAGTTATGGTACGGGGTTGGCAGGAGGTGTAAATGGAATTTTTTCCGACATGCTCGGACATCATCAATTGTATGGTGCCATATCCATGAACGGCGAACTGGTTGATGTTGGAGGCCAGTTTGCTTACCTCAATCAGAAGAACCGTTTTAACTGGGGTGTTTCACTTTCACATATTCCCTATTTATCAGGTGCACAATATTTATTTCCCGATACGGTGGTGAACAGGAATGGCGATTCCATTGCTGCACTGAATTATTCACTTGACCTGTTGAGAACTTTTGAAGACCAGCTTTCTGTATTTGGATCTTATCCGTTTTCAACCATAAGACGCATAGAGGCAGGCGCCACTTTTGCCAGGTATTATTACCGGCTTGACAGATATACGGAATACTATGACCCATCAGGATTTATTTTTCTTGGAAATACCAAGGAGAAACAGGACGTGCCTCCCGGATTTAGTCTTGGCCAGGCATATGTTGCACTTGTAGGCGATAACTCATTCTTCGGGGTGGCGTCACCGTTAGCCGGTCACAGGTTCCGCCTGGAGGCAGGAAAATACTTAGGCGTAGTGAACATGAATTCAGTGACGGCAGATTACAGGAAATATTTCAGGATGGCGCCTGTAACACTGGCAACAAGAAATATGTTTTTAGGTAGATATGGAGAAGATGCGGGAAGCGGTTTGTTACCTCCTTTATTTATAGGGTACCCAAGCCTGGTGCGTGGTTATGATGCCCTGGAATATGCAGATGATGCCGGCTCATCTTCACGTCTGACCATAAATGATCTCATAGGAAGCAGGATGTATGTGGGTAATGTGGAATTGCGTTTTCCTTTTACCGGACCTGAAAGATTATCGGCCATTAAATCAAGGTTTGTACTTACGGAACTTAATTTATTTACAGATGGCGGAATTGCCTGGGGTAGCAGTTCATTTTTACAACCTTCAGCCAAGGAGCAGCCGGCTCAGGAAAATTCAAAATTCATTTTGAGTACCGGAATTTCACTCAGGTTGAATCTATTTGGTTATTGAACCTTATTATGCTATCCCCTGGCAGAATGGTGGCTGGAGTAATAAAACTTTTGGGGTGAATATTTTGCCGGGCTGGTAATTAAATCAATCATATGGCTAAACAGGATTTTACCATCCATGAGGATACGGTCAGGAGCGGGGAAGATACCCCGGCTGAGGATAAAAAAGATCAGCCTTCCAATACAGAAAAAAAGGAAAAGCCTGTCCAGCTTACAGAAGTAAAAAATGCAAATGCTTCCGGGATGGGCTCAATGGGAAGAAATACGGAGGAACCGACTTCAATTGAGATCGGGAAATAGGCAATTAAAAAGAATCAAAAATCAAAATGCCTGGACATTCAACATGGTCATTTCTTCCACGAATAAATTATTCCGGACCCACCTGCCATGCCACCCGATTTGTACTGGTATTCAAACCGTTCAAATGATCTGGTTATTTTGAACTGGTAGTTTTGATTTCCCTGCGTTTTGTAAAAAATATAATAAGAGGGACCTGCCTGGTTGTAATAAGTCAGTCCAATATTATGTATCAGCAGTGCGCTATCA
>CBIHLW010000222.1:0-5384 GCA_966210755.1 uncultured bacterium | reverse complement strand
ATTCAGGCCGGAGGTTTTGTTTCTGTGAATACCGGAAACGCTGTGGATGGTAATTCCATTCCAATTGAAAAGGACAAAGCAGATGCATCCTTTGGAGCAGCCAGCTGTATAGGATGCGGTGCCTGTGTGGCAGCTTGCAAAAATGCTTCTGCTTCTTTGTTCACGGCAGCCAAGATCGCCCATCTGGCCTTGCTTCCACAAGGCGGACCAGAAAGAAAAAACAGGGCGCTCAGCATGGTTGATCAGATGGACAAGGAAGGCTTTGGCAGTTGCACATTTACTGGGGCCTGTGAAGCGGTTTGTCCTAAAGAAATTTCCATTACCAATATATCAAGGATGCATAAAGAATATCTGATGGCGGGGCTGTCGGCGGATAAATAGGTTTTTTATTATTTTGGTTTATAGTAAAACGAGAGTGGAGGCCATATGATCCGGAAGCTTCTTACTTTCCGGGAAGTTGATCATCGGATATTTAATTTTCCAATTTTAAGCTCCTTCACGGGGCTTTTTTAATTCAGGAGGAGGGGTTTCCTTTAACAATTAAATTTACGTTTACACGTTTAAATGTTGCATTTTTACGATACGTGAAAAACCTTTGCTATTGAAGCTTTTAAGCCGGATACTGCTTTTCATTCTGATATTGCTTTTATCAAGGGCATCACATGCTCAGTTGCCTTCCTCCAACCTGAGATCAAAAACCATACTGGTAACTTCTGATAGTATAGTGCTGGACAGTGTTAGTATCATTCCTTCGAGCTTTGTGATTAGTGGAGTTGATACCTCATTTTACCACCTTGATTTTGTAAAAGCCGTTTTGCACTGGAAAATCAGGCCATCAAATGAAAGGGTGTCCATCATGTACCGTGTTTTTCCTTACCGTCTGAATGCTGTTGCGCAAAGATTCAGCTATGATAGCGTGATGAATAACGTTTATCTGCGACCTTTTGAATTTAATAATAATAACAATGCTACCGGTAAAACAGGTCTCCTTGATTTTGGTAACATTGAAGCAAGCGGAAGCCTGGGAAGAGAGTTGTCGTTTGGAAATAACCAGGATGCTGTTATCAACTCAAATTTCCAGCTACAGATCAATGGCATGCTGAAAGACAGTATCGAATTATCCGCAGCTTTTACCGATAATAATATTCCTATTCAGCCTGATGGCACCACAGCACAATTGAATGAATTTGACCGGGTATTTCTCCAGTTCAAAAAAAAGAACTGGCAACTAAATCTTGGTGACATTGATATAAGGCAGAATCAGATGTACTTTTTGAATTTTTATAAAAGACTGCAGGGCATTTCATTTCTTACAACAAACCAGTTGTCTCCACAACTCCGGTCCACAACCCTGGCCAGTGGTTCAATTGCAAAAGGGAAATTCAACCGGAATGTTTTTGACAGAACCACCACCCCCAATATGGAAGGCAACCAGGGACCTTACCGTCTTACAGGAGCGAATAACGAATTTTTCTTTATTGTACTGGCAAACACAGAAAGGGTTTTTCTTGATGGAGAGCTTTTGCAAAGAGGAGAGGACCAGGATTATATCATTAATTATAATACAGCGGAGATCACCTTTATGCCCCGCCGTATGATCACCAAAGATTCAAGAATACAGGTTGAATTTGAATATGCGGACAGAAACTATCTGAATGCCAATCTTTATCTGAACCAGCAACTTGATATCAACAACAAACTAAAGCTGATCGTAGGCGCATTTACCAATAGCGATGCAAGGAACTCACAGATCAACCAAACGCTTGATAACCGGCAAAAACAATTTCTGTTTGATGTTGGCGACAGCATTCAGAATGCACTTTATCCTACAATAGGGATAGATTCTTTTTCAACTGATAAGATCCTTTATGAAAAACTATACTGGTTGAATGGTACACAGCAGGATTCATTTTACAGATATTCTGTAGATCCCTCTTTAGCCCGGTATTCCCTTTCTTTCACTGATGTTGGTGAAGGCAATGGAAATTACGTGGCAGATTTCAGTGTTGGCGCCAATGGTAAGGTTTTTCGTTTTGTAGAGCCTGTGAACGGTGTTAAGCAGGGACAGTTTGAACCTGTGATGGTTCTGGTAACGCCTAAGAAACAACAACTATTAAGTTTTGGCACTGAATACCAGATAAATGAAAATAATTTGCTCAAAACAGAAATTGCAATGAGTAATTACGACGCCAATACTTTTTCTTCAAAAAATGGCGGAGATGATGCAGGCATCGCTGCCAGAGTGCAATACGAAAACATAGTTACGTTAAATGCTGCCAGGAAAATAAAGTTGAATTCAGCAATTGATTATGAATATGTACAACAAAAATTCCGGCCGCTGGAAAGACTGCGTGTTGTAGAATTTACCAGGGAATGGGGTTTGCCGGTGAACTTGCCTTCCGCCAATGAAAATATCCTCCGGCTTTCATCTCAATTACAAAGTCCCAGGCAAAATATCCGTTACCAGTTCATGAATTACCGAAGGAGTGATAGTTATAAAGGATCACAAAATATCATTCAGCATACTGCAGATATTAAGGGATGGATGTTGAATAACCAGCTTTCTGTTACCAGTTTCAAAGGAAGGTTGGGTAATGGCTATTTTTTACGACCTGTACTTGATATGAGTAAACAACTTAAGCAACTCTCTTCAATTCGTATTGGGGTAAAGTATGCCCTTGAAAAAAATGAGGTGAAGGCGGCATCCGGCGATAGTCTTTCGCCAATAAGCTTTTCATTTGATACCTATACGGCCTATGTTAAATCAGACGAAAGTAAAAAGAACAGGTATGGGATCAGTTTTTTTACAAGAGCTGATAAGTATCCATCTGCAAAGGAACTTGTAAAAGGAGACCGCAGTTACAATGTGAACCTGGAGACCCAGTTATTAAAGAACCAGCATCACCAGTTCCTGTTCAATGTTACTTACAGGATGTTAAAGGTTTTTAATGAAGCCGTCTCTAAACAAAAGGACGATAATACCATGCTGGGAAGAGCGGAATACCTGGTGAATGAGTGGAAAGGAATGCTGACAGGGAATGTATTATATGAATTAGGAACAGGGCAGGAGCAGAGAAGAGATTTTGCTTATTTTGAAGTCCCGGCCGGACAGGGAGAATACACCTGGAATGATTATGATTCCAACAGTATTCAAAGCCTTAATGAATTTGAAGTGGCCTTGTTCCAGGACCAGGCAAAGTTTATCAGGATATTTATTCCAACCAACCAGTTTACCAAAGCCAATTATACCACCATCAACTACAGTTTCACATTAAATCCCAGGGCCTTGCTAACTGCTACCGGCGCTAAGGGCTTTGGAAAATTTATTTCGCGTTTCACACTGCAAACCTCAATGCAGAAGAGCAAGAAATCTATTGCCCGCGGCGATTTCGAGTTCAATCCTTTCAAATATGATATTTGAGATACCGCCTTGCTCACTATGAATACATCCTTGCTTAATAATCTTTCCTTCAACAGGTTTTCAACCCGGTGGGGTATTGACCTTAGTAACGTACAAACTACTGCAAAGGCATTGCTTACTTATGGGTATGAAAGCCGGAAAATAAATGACTGGATAGCCAAAATAAGATGGAACATAAGCAGTCATTTTGCTTTTGATATTGTAAACAGAAAAGGATTGAATGGATTGTACACACCCAATTTCGGAAACAGGAATTATGAACTGGATATCATTTCAACAGAACCCCGGCTTTCCTGGGTAAATGGAACTGTGTTCCGCATCCAGACAAGCTATAAAAGAGAAACAAGAACAAATGACAAGCAATTCGGCGGCGAAAGATCTTTATCCAATTCGCTGAACCTGGAATCAAAATACAATGTGCTTCAAAACAGTGCGGTCAATGCCAGATTTACCTATAATAATATTCAATATAAATTTCCAACCAATACAACTGTAAGTTATATCATCCTGGATGGACTGATGCCCGGACGCAATTTTTTATGGAGCGTTGACTTCACCAAAAGGATTTTTGGTAACGTTGAATTAAGCATGCAATACGAAGGCCGTAAACCGGGAGAGTCCCGGACGATACATGTGGGAAGAGCGGCATTAAGGGCGTTGTTTTGAACAATTCAAAATTAAAAAGTAAAAGAACCTAAATTCGTAATTGTCACTTTTACATTTTTCATTTTGAATTTCATTTTAGACATTAAATCTAAAATGCATCACATCCCCATCCTTCACCACGTATTCTTTTCCTTCTATTCTTAGTCTTCCTGCTTCGCGGGCTGCAGCTTCGGATTCGAATTTTACAAAATCATCATAGCTGATTACCTCGGCTTTGATAAATCCTTTTTCAAAATCTGTATGAATAACACCGGCTGCCTGGGGAGCTTTCCAGCCTTCATGAATGGTCCATGCGCGTACTTCCTGTACACCAGCAGTAAAATAGGTTTGAAGATTAAGTAATTTATATGCCGAATGGATGAGGCGGTCAAGGGCAGGTTCTTTCATTCCGTATTCTTCCATGAATAACTGCTTATCCTCTTCCTGTTCCATTTCAGCTATTTGAGATTCAAGCGAGTTATTCATTATAATTACCTGTGCATTTTCATTTTTAACCGCTTCTTTTAAAATGTCGGAATACTTATTACCTGTATGCATGGATGGTTCATCTACGTTGGCAACATAAAGTACAGGTTTGGAGGTTAAAAGAAAAAGATCAGCAACAGCCGTTTCATCTTCCTTTGAAAGTGCCAGTTCGCGTATGCTTTTTCCTTCTTCAAGATGCTTTTTACAACGTTGTAATATTTCCAGTTCTGCCTTTGCTTTAGGATCTGTCTTGGCCAGTTTTTCCGTGCGGTTCAATTTTTTTTCTACACTTTCCAGGTCTTTTAACTGCAGTTCAGTATCAATGATCTCCTTATCACTAACCGGATTGATAGCCCCTTCATCACGCAGAATATTTTCATCTTCAAAACAACGGATCACATGGATGATAGCATCCACCTCGCGAATGTTGCCGAGAAATTTATTTCCCAGGCCTTCACCTTTACTTGCTCCGCGAACCAGTCCCGCAATATCCACAATCTCGATCTGCGTAGGTACGATCCGGTTTGGCAACACAAGTTCTGCAAGCTTTTTTAATCTTGGATCGGGCACATCAACCAGACCCACATTGGGGTCAATAGTGCAAAACCTGTAATTACTGGCCTGTGCTTTGGCACTATTGCTAACTGCGTTAAATAATGTTGATTTTCCAACATTCGGAAGTCCTACGATACCTGCTTGAAGAGCCATTTTTTATGAGTTCAAAGTTAAAAATTCAAAGTCGTCAGTCCGGAGTCTTCCATTTATCCTCCATCCTTCCGACTAGCGACTAGCGACTAGCGACTAGCGACTAGCGACTAGCGACTAGCGACTA
>CBIHLW010000221.1:0-5432 GCA_966210755.1 uncultured bacterium | reverse complement strand
TCGTTTGCCAATCGTTAATTGCCTTCGGGGATAAGCTTATTGCCGATTGACGATTGACGATTCACGCCCTGCCCATTTGCTTCAGGAAACTCACGTGCGAACTGATGGCGTGCCTCATTCGTGGATATTCGATATAGGAAATTCCATATTCCGCACAGGCCTGTTTCACTATGCGCCTGATCTCTGTATAATGTATATGAGAGATCTTGGGAAATAAATGGTGTTCGATCTGGAAGTTCAGTCCGCCTACCATCCAGTTAATAATTTTATTTTTCGGAGCAAAATTCGCCGTGGTCTTTAACTGGTGAATGGCCCATTCATCATCAAGTTTACCAGTGTCTTCGTGAGGCATAGGAAAATGGGTATGTTCAACGGTATGCGCCAGCTGAAAAACGATACTGATCACAAATCCGGCAAGAAGTGAAAAAACCAGAAAGCCAACCAGCCATGCCGTGAATCCTACTGTATAGATCGGTATGGCAATAAACAATACAAGGTAAAAGATCTTGAACGACCAGAAAATGATATGGTCGGTCATGGTCATTTTCTTCAAAGGCATTGGTCCTATCCTTCTTTTAAAATACTTCTGATAGTCAAGTAAAAAAACCCAGAGTATATAAAGAAGGGAATAAAGGAACCAGAAATAGATGTGCTGGTATTTATGCATTACCAGCTTTGGCTGGGTAGTGCTCATACGAAGCCAGGGCTGAATATCAATATCATCATCCACCCCATCAATATTGGTATAGGCATGGTGGATCACATTATGTTTCATATTCCACATAAATGAACTTCCACCCAACACATTCAGTGAAGAAGCGGCAACATTATTCAGCCACTTATATTTACTGAAGCTGCCATGGGCGCCATCATGCATGATGTTGAAACCAATTCCGGCTACTACTAATCCAAGTAACACACATTCAAGTATAGCCCAGAATACACCAGGCGTAAAAAATACCAGGTGTACATAAAGAAAAATAAAGGAGACTAACAGTATAATCGCTTTTGTATACAGTTTTTTATCGCCAACCAATGATTTGCCGGTTGACTCGAAATAGTCATTGATGCGTTTTTTCAACTCAACATGAAAGGACTGGTTTACAGCCGGGAACTTGGGTATTGCCATTACGATTTGATATTAATTTCTTTTGAATCAGCGTTGCAAATCTAAGCTTTACTGGTCTTTTGATCAGTTAAAATTTGATCTGTATTGATCATCATTCAAATCCTGCACCAATATAATTGCTGAACAAAAATTTTTTAAAGAATTAATCTTAAGATTTCATTAGGTAAACAAAGCATAACACTTGCTATAATGCAGACAAATGCACATCATGAATTTCACTTTCGCCAGGAATATCCATTTTACCAAACTCCTAAAAACAGCCGACCGTTTAAGAGAATTCAATTTTCGTTTACTTCCAGGAAATGAGAATCAATTATTTCACGTTGATGTGCCCGATGACAGGGGTACCCGGATCATGTTCAAAATGCATAAAGAAAACGACCATTGGAGGTTAGTGGAATCCAACCTGCCTAAATGGATCGTGGATAACGAAAGCCGGCTTGACGGTCTGATTGGTGAAGAACTTGGCTAATAAAATCATGTTCCATGGTTCATTAAATGTTTAGGAACTGGCATAATATTGTTACCGTTCATTCAAACAGTAATTTATGACGGATAATAATCGTAATAACCATTCCAGGCCTGATGATCAAACCGGGAGATCTCATGGACCTCAGGGTGTGGACAAAGCTCCTGGTGAAGAAACAGCAGCTGATACTGAAAACGTAATAAATATCACCCAAAAAGGAAAAAACAAAGTTGATGGAGATCCCTCCAAACCATCTGACCAACCCCTGAATCCACAATAAATTCTTTTCAGTAGAACTGTTTCGGTGGCCATGAAAAAAAGCGCAGGTATTTTAGTTTTCAGAAAAAAAGTAAACCATTTAGAATTTTTCCTGTTACACCCTGGCGGTCCTTTCTGGAAAGGAAAAGATCAGGGAGCCTGGTCCATCCCAAAAGGTGAATTTGAAGAAGAAGCGCCATTGTTGGCGGCCAGGCGTGAATTTGAAGAAGAAACCGGTAGTTCGGTAAGCGGTGATTTTATTGAACTTGAGGTGATTCAGCAAAAAGGAGGAAAACTTGTTTTTGCCTGGGCGGTTGAAGGCAATATTGATCCTGCTTCAATTGTTTCCAATCAATATCAACAGGAGTGGCCGTACAAATCGGGCAAATGGCAAAGTTTTCCCGAAGTGGATAAAGCCGGATGGTTTGATGAGAAAACCGCCCGCCGCCTGATCAACCCGGCTCAAACCATGTTTCTTGACGATCTTTTAAAAAAACTTAAACAGGATTGATCTTTTGGTCTGCATGTTTTTACTTACTTAACGCCGAACACTAAAATTTGACCGAAATAAATTTCCATTTTCAATTCCTGCGAAGCAAATTTGTATTCTTATAAAATTATATGAAAAACCAGTTCCTCGCCATAATGGCACTTGTATTTGTTACAGGTTGCTCCGATACAGAAGGCCATCCCGTTGCCGTAAAGGATACCACTGTAAAATCTTACACCGATTCTCTTCAGTCCCATAAGCATGTACCCATAGCAAACGCTGCGACCATAATGGCTAAAAAGCAGGTGCCTGTGCTTTGTTACCATCATATCAGGCCAATCAGGATGGCCAGCAAGGCTAATAAAGGATATGAAGTAACCGTGGCCCAGTTTAAAGAACAAATGAAGATCCTTGCAGACAGCGGATATAAAAGCATAACACCCGAACAGTATTATGACTACCTGTCCAGGGGAGCCGCCATTCCCGGAAAATCTGTAATGATCACCTTTGATGATACCAGCGAAGAACATTTTACCATTGCCAAGCCTGAAATGGAAAAATATGGCTTTAAGGGTGTTTTTTATATCATGACCATTTCCATAGGACGTCCTAATTATATGACCAAGGATCAGATCAGGCAACTGGCTGATGATGGCCATATCATTGGAAGCCATACCTGGGACCATCACCGCGTGGACAGGTATAAAAATGAAAATACCATTGAAGAAAGAGGAGTAAAGAAAGTGGTGAATGACTGGGACCAGCAACTTGCCAATACTAAAAAATCGCTGGAAGCAATTACGGGTAAACCGGTTGAGTATTTTGCTTATCCTTTTGGTATCTGGAGTAAAGAGGGAATTCCCGAAATTGAAAAAAGAGGTTATAAAATGGCCTTCCAGCTTTCCACAAAAAGGGATTCTCTGCAACCATTATTTACTGCAAGAAGAATGATCGTTTCTCCCGAATGGAGTCCGGAAGGAATGATCAGGGTTATGAAAAGCACATTTAAATAAATAAGCTTACTCATTTTATTGTTGAATTCACTCAACATATTTCCCCACTAAAGCCCTTTATCAGGGCTTTTTTTATAAAATATACATTGGTGAGATAAATTTTTGATCGCTTTATTTTATTGGAACGGTCTTTGGATTTTATAAGAAAATTGAGTTTATGTTTCCATTATGGTTTTTTATTGTGTTGATTGGTGTGAACTGTTTATTGTTGTACGTTACCCGTACTACAGAAGACAACTTAATGATGATGAGTAAGAACCGTCTCAGGAAGTTTCAATATTGGATTAAGGGAGCTGATAATAAATAATTGGTTTTAATTCCAATGAAGGAAGATCTGTTTACCCGGTAATTAAATCCGTTGAAAAAGGATAAAGATGCAGTTGCTGCATCTTTTTTTAATGCAAAAAAGCCGGCTGGCCGGCTTTCAGGATCTTAAAGAAATAATCAATCCGCTCTTCTTCCGCCACCGCGGGTAAGCGCTACCAATAACAATATAAACACGGCAGCTCCCACTACCCACACCCAGGGAGAAGCATACCAGGCCGCACCATCAGTATCTACATCAACATTAATTTCTTTTCCGGCATCCTGCGCCAGGCATATTACTGTGCTGAATAGTACAGCAATCATTGCCAAAATGGATTTTTTCATGATCATAGTTTAAGGTAATCAGTAAAAAATAATGCCATCAAGAGGCAGTTTATGTGAATTGGGTGCAGGATTACAGGCTTGATAACTTCAACAATCATCCTTCCCTGTGGATATTTCTATTCTCTTCTTCCGAAAAGCAGACTGCCTATGCGAACCATATTACTGCCTTCTTCAATGGCAATCCGGTAATCATCGCTCATTCCCATGGAAAGAATCTCTAATTGCACATTTCGAATCTGAAGGGTTTTATATTTATTAAATAAGCCACTTAGCTTTTGAAATTCCTTTTTTATCCGTGCAGATTGTTCAGTAAAACTAGCCATTCCCATAAATCCCCTGATCTGCACATGCTGCAGGGAAGCCAGTTCAGTAGCAGGCAATTTGAACACTTCATCCAGTTCTTTTTCGTCCATACCAAATTTTGTTGCCTCCTCTGAAATATGAACCTGAAGTAATACCTCTATCACACGGTTCTGCTTTTTACCCTGCCTGTTGATTTCCTTCAGTAATTTAAAACTGTCAACTCCATGAATGAGGTGTACAAAGGCTGCAATATATTTAACCTTGTTCGATTGAAGGTGGCCTATGAAATGCCAGCGGATGTCACCGGGAAGTTTCTCCTGTTTATCTATTAATTCCTGAACATAGTTTTCACCAAAATCCCGATGTCCGAGTTCATACATATCGAATATATCACCTACGGGTTTCATTTTGGAAACGGCCACCAGCGTTACATGCTTTTCTGTGAGTTCTTCCCGGATCTTTATGTATCGTTCTTTATTGATTCCCATAACCAATATTAAAAATCCCGGCAAAACCAGGATCAGGTGCTGAAACAGACTGCAGATGATGCTCTTTATTTAAGAATGGACCTGCTGATAACGATCCTTTGTACTTCACTGGTTCCTTCATAGATCTGGGTGATCTTGGCATCACGCATCAGCCTTTCCACATGGTATTCTTTTACAAAACCGTATCCTCCATGGATCTGAACCGCTTCCACCGTTGTCCACATAGCAGTTTCAGAAGCATATACTTTGGCCATTGAAGAGCTCAGGGTGTAATCTTTCTTCTGGTCCTTATCAAAGGCTGCCTTCATGCAAAGTAACCTGGCTGCTTCAATTCGCGTTGCCATATCAGCCAGCTTGAATGCTATGGCCTGGTGATTGGCGATCTCTGTTCCAAAAGCCTTTCTTTCCTTTGAATACTTCAGTGAAAGTTCGTATGCTCCGCTGGCTATACCCAGGGCCTGTGATGCAATACCAATCCTGCCACCGGCCAGTGTTTTCATGGCGAATTTGAAACCAAATCCATTTTCTCCTATCCTGTTCTCCTTTGGAACTTTTACATCATTGAAAAGAATAGTATGCGTGTCGCTGGCCCTGATACCCAGCTTATTTTCTTTTGCCGCCACCACTACAC
>CBIHLW010000220.1:0-5435 GCA_966210755.1 uncultured bacterium | reverse complement strand
TGCTGCCGGAAGTTCTGCAGAGATCGCAGACGATAATAATAAACTCACTACCGGTTTTGTTCATACACGGAATGAACCCTGACTCCATACTAATTCTTCATGCGCAAATTGATTTTTGCCATCTGCCTGTTAATTGGATCTAATTGCATGGGCCGCGATCATCAGGTGGATCCATCAAGCCTTGATTCGTTAAAACGGTCAATAGAAAATTCAAGAATAAATGTCCAGGCCTGGCAGGATAGTTTCAATAAAAAACAAGACAGTATTTATCAGTCGGCCATTACAAGATCAGATTCAATAAGTATGGAGCATGTAAAGGCTGATCCTCTGCCGGTACAGGTTGGGAAAAAGGAGAAAAGACTGCAATATTCCTACGTGCTGGCAGGAATAGGAATTGTATTTTTTATTTTGCTGGTAATTGTACTTTCAGGGAAAACAAAGTGATCTCTTCAACATAGGATCAATTCACTACCTTATTGGCACAACTGCTGCTTGCAAATGCTTCCGGTTTGGCTTTGAATGCAAAACCCATCCCCAGAATATAACCCATTGCTTCCTTCAGTGCATCGTTACTTTTGAAATGAGGGTTGGTATTGATATCTGCATGTACTTCCATATCCACATTGTATAATGTAAAAAGATTGCACAGTTCGTATGCAATCTCAATGCTTTTAGCTACTTCCACCAGCATTCGCTCTTTGATGGAATACTGCTGGCGTGTTCTTTCATTGTGGATGAACATGAAGCCTCCGTGACCTTCTCTCAAAAAAACAATAACAGTTGCAAATTCAGTTTCCTGGCCTTTCACCTGCGAATCAGTGCCAATACAAACTTTTAATTTGAATCCCGCCTGGGTTTCTCTTCGGATGGCGTTTTCAACAGCATTGTAGACCGGAAGACCGAGGGGTTCGCCATTAAATTTTCTCCAACGCATAAATAAAGAGGTTTTTCCAAGTTACGGAAAAACCTCGAGTTACCAAAGGGCACGGATTATGGTATTGTTAATAACAGGGCAATCAATCGCAGACTGACTGCCCGTTTTTTATTGTTTCATAAATTTCTCAATATAGCTTTCCTGGTCATTATGGAACCTTATCAGGTAAGTTCCGCTGCTTAGGTTATTTACAGAGATCTGGTTGGATCCCTGTACCAGAGAACCCTTCATGATGATTCTTCCATTGAAATCAACAATGGTATAACTGTAAAGGGCAGGACTGTTTACTTTAATAGTATTGCGTACAAGATTGCCCGCTACCACAGGCTTTCCTTTGTTTTCATTTGCCGGTAACACCACCGTATTTGAATAATAGCTTTTGCCATCATTAAATGTTACGTGTAACCGGTAATGAAGCCAACCATTAATAGTGGATATGTTTTGGTACGATCTTGCTGATGGATCAGGACGGGTTAATGGCTGGAAATTCCTGTTGTTGCCGGATGAAACCTCCAATACCTGGCTGGTGATGCTTTCATCTGCTTCAATGATCCAGTTGAGCGTATGCCTGTTATTTACATTCACCCCTTTTAATTCCAGTTTGTGTAATGGCAATGGCGCCAGCGGTGTAAATGTGCTGCTGATACTATACGATCCAAGACTGGCATATTCCGGCGCAAAAATATTTCCTTTACCCTGAATACGCATGTAATAAGTGCCTGCAGAAAACGAACTGTCAATGGTAAGGCCCAGCACTGTTTCAGGATTATATGTATTTATTACTGCAAAATCATGATTTAGCAGCTCAAGTTGAATGTCAAGATTTGAGCCTGAATTACCAGTTCCAATATTGTAAGGCTGGGCAGTAACTAAAAGCTTTCCATTCATGGGTATCACAAATTTGAAAACGTCTTTATCAGTGTTCTGCTCAATTACACCTTCTGTGGTAAATTCATTATTGACCATCTGCACAAAACTGGCCTGGTCAATGGTTGCCTGGTGGTCATCTGTACGAAATCCAAAACCATTTGTGGAATTGGTAATGATGCCCAGGTCATTCTGAAACACATTGCAGCCCTGGGGATTGGTTCCATGATTCCATAAAGTGAGATTCCTGTAATAACCAACACCCATAATGGGAGCCCAGCCAATTTCTCCTGAACCGGTACCCGAATTGTATTCAGCTGTCTTCAGGCAGTTGTTGTCGTAGGTTGACTGGTGCCTGAGTCCAAGGGTATGACCCATTTCATGCGAAGTGGCTTCCCCGATTCTTTTGGTATTATATCCAAGCAGGGCAGAAAAAACAAAAGAGGGCGTATGATCGCCACTGCTGAATGTATTTAAATAAGAAACACCACCTGCCGATCCATACCAGCTGGAGGTAATGGTTATGATCATGCGTTGTCTCTGGAAAACAGGTGCAGACCAGTATTTTGTTGAATCTGTTGTTATGTTGATATTGAAAGGACGATAGTCCTCTGCAACGCGGTTGAATACTTCTGTGATCTGGTCAACGGTAAGGTTGGCACCCTGACAAAAAATAGGACCGAAAGCATTCCAGCTTGTTCCCTCTACGGTATGACCGTCAAAATCTAAAAATATGGTAGCCGCTGCAGATGGGTAACTGTTGTAAACCGGAACCTGTGAACTGCCCTGCAATGTTGCAAGCACCAGGCAGAATGCCATCAGGAATTGGAAGAACTTTTTCATTTGGATTGGATTTGGAAGGAAAGGATAGCGAACGATTCTTATTCATTGATCATGTCATAGTAATCTTTTTTGATAAGCACATATTGGCCATTTTCTTTTATAATTTCAAATGCATCGCCACTATAGCGGCTAACCATCCTTCCCACATATCTTTCACCATATTCCTTAGTTACCGTTTTAGTGTAGGTAAACAGTGCGCCCGGCCGGTTGGTTGATCGAACCACTACACTTTCAACCTGTGCATCATGTGATTTGGAGACTACCGTTCCTTCCAGCAGAAATTCATTGGTAACCTGTAATGAAACTGAGGCGCCAACTTTATATCTGAATAAAGATTCTATATCAGAAACTTTCAGATCCATTTTTTGTGGCAGGTCAGAAAATAATTTAGGCTTTTTGAGATCAGGTTCGTTGATGGGAGCTATCTGATCCTGTGCATAAACGAATGCACTGCAAAGGAGAAGTAATGCGAGGGATACGCAATTCTTTAGTTTTTTCATTGGATATGGTTTTAGCCGGTAAAACACGCAGTGGTTAGCTGCTTATTGGATTCCGCACAATATTTATAAAAATATGGCTGATTTCAAAATGTAATTCAGAAAAAATTTCAGGAATAGGTAAATCCCCTGAGAGGGAATTCGTAATTATACGAATCAATTAATATTGCCCGGTGCTTAACATTACCAGTGTGCAGCCAATTACCGGTTCTATATTATTGTCCTTTGCTTTTTTTATCAGTTCATCATTTTCAGTACCCGGATTGAAAATGATCCGTTTGGGATTCAGGTTCAGTATATAATCATAATATTCAACCTGATTTTTTGGGTTGAGATAAAGCGTAATGGTATCCACTCCGGTTTCGGGTACATGATCTTTTGAGATGGAAACATCATCAACCTTTGTATTCTTTTTTCCAACTGCAACCACAGGATGCTGGTATGCTCTCAATTTTTTTATGGCGAGGAAACTATAACGTGAAGGGTTATCTGAAGCGCCCAGTACCATCGTTTTTTTCTTGTTCATTTCCTTTCTTTGGATATAAAATTACAAAGCCTGTGCCTTAAAAGGGTTTTCCATGTGTCATTTTGACCACATAGCCGGACATAAAAGGGAATATCCTGAATGTTTGTACAAAAAGATTACTCAACCGTACATTGCCAAAGAAGCCCTGTAAAATTCTTCCGGTGCGAAGCCGGCGCGAAAAATTTTTCTTCCATTCCATTTCATAAAATGATTCCATTGCCTTTCTGCTGATCCTTCCGGCTAAAAACTCATGTATGATATTCGCAGCCATTTTGCCTGTGTGCATGGCAATGCTCATTCCATTTCCGCACAAAGGGGTGATCATACCAGCCGCATCACCCAGCATAAGCACATGATCTTCTATTTGTGTTTTTGATTTGAAATTAACCTGCGAAATAGTGACGGGGAAACCGGGACAGATATTTGAATTAGCGAATAATTTTTCCAGGTGCGGGTTTTTGTAAAGAAAATTTTGTTCGAGCTGGCTTAACTGGTTATTGGATCTTTTGAGGTCACCGGCTTTTGTGAGGTAACAAAGGCAGTACCTGTCATTTTCAATTTTTGATATGCCGCAATAACCATTTTCAAAATTGTGAAGACCGATCATATTGGCAGGCCATTCGGTTTGGATATGGTATTTTACGGCTACATAATTATCAAGTTTTTTATCATGGTGTTCTAAATATTTTCTTTTCCAGCCTGTGTCGAGGTTACTGTGTTTGCCAGAGGCCGCGCAACAAACTCGGGCTGTTGCGTTTCCTGACCGTGAACGTATAAAAAACTTATCATGGTATTCAATAGATTCCACTTTTGAATTCTCTTTGATAACAACATGATTACGGCAGGCTAGTTCTGCCAGTTCTTTCTCCAGCAGCCACCGGCTGATGCCAAAACCGCCCAATGGTAATTTTACCTGAATTGATTTGCCATCTGGCGATGAAAGAAATAATGAATCGATTTGGGGAAGTGAAAGTGAGGACAGGGGAAGACCCAGGCCTTCAAGAAAGTTCCAGCTTTCATTGCTAACATATTCACCGCACACTTTGTGGAAGGGATATGATTCTTTTTCAAATACAATCACTTTGTGACCGGCTTTGGCCAGCAATATGGCGCATGAAAGCCCTGCCAGTCCACCTCCTGCTATTGCAACATCATATTGATTTTGTTGTTCCATTTTTAGTATAACAAACCAGCCATCTGAAGGCCCATTTCCATTGGCAATGAAATGGGGCCAGGCCTGCCTGCATAAACAGGGTATTCCAGTCTTTTTTTATAAATCCTCTTCTTACCGACAGGGGAGCATCATTTTTCACCAGATAACTTTTTGAGAAGAGCCGTGTGAGGCATTTTATGGAATAAAATGCAACCGGATGCCTGTGAAGGTCATTGATAAAAAAACCGGTGGTGCAATTCTCATTCATCCACTTCAGCATGTAAACCAATTGTTCGTTGGTAAAATGATGACAGAATAAGGATGAAAAAATAATATCGGGCTTGTTATCAAAATCATGATCCCTGTAATCAGAACAAATAAAATCAATTCCCTTGTTTTTGTTTTTATTCCTGGCATATGAAATGCATTCCGGGTTGATATCGATACCGGAAATACTTATTTCTTTGTTGTTCTTTTCTGCCCAGCATTTAATGGCATACAGGTTGTCCCCACCTCCACAACCTATTTCCGATATTCTTATATTTTTCCCATCCGTATTTTTTACCAATGAAAACAAACCTTTTAATGTTATGTTATGGCCTCCGAGGAAATGAT
>CBIHLW010000219.1:0-5436 GCA_966210755.1 uncultured bacterium | reverse complement strand
TTGCGATCCAAAGACATCTGTTTCAATGACCATCAATGGCCCCGCTCCCATGCTGTTGGCCTTCTTTATGAACGCCGCCATTGACCAGCAGTGTGAAAAATATATAGAGGAGAATGGGTTGTGGGATGAAGTTAAGAAGATTCAAAATTTAAAATTTAAAATTCAAAATCAACCTGTTTATTTCAATCCATCTTCACCCGAAAGATTACCTAATGGAAATAATGGATTAGGATTAAAATTACTTGGACTGAGTGGTGATGAAGTATTGCCTCCGGAAATTTATGAGCAGTTAAAAGAAAAAGCGCTTCAACAGGTAAGAGGCACCGTGCAGGCTGATATTTTAAAAGAAGACCAGGCACAGAACACCTGCATATTCTCTACCGAATTTGCACTGAAGTTAATGGGTGATGTGCAGGAATATTTCATTACGAGGAAGGTCAGGAATTTTTACAGTGTCTCCATTTCAGGTTATCATATTGCTGAAGCAGGAGCCAATCCAATAACCCAGCTCGCATTTACTCTTTCCAATGGATTTACTTACGTGGAGTATTACCTGAGCAGGGGAATGAATATCGATGATTTCGCACCCAACCTTTCTTTCTTTTTCAGCAATGGAATGGATGCGGAATACAGTGTAATTGGCCGCGTGGCCCGCCGTATATGGGCAAAGGCCATGAAGCATAAATACAAGGCCAACAGCCGTTCACAAAAATTAAAATATCATATCCAGACATCAGGCCGCAGTCTGCATGCGCAGGAAATTGATTTTAATGATATCCGCACCACACTTCAGGCTTTGTATGCTATTTATGATAATTGTAATTCGCTTCACACAAATGCGTATGACGAGGCCATTACAACCCCTACTGAAGAAAGTGTGAGAAGAGCAATGGCCATCCAGCTGATCATAAACAGGGAACTGGGCACGGCAAAAACAGAGAATTTCAATCAGGGAAGTTTTGCAATTGAAGAACTGACCGACCTGGTTGAAGAAGCTGTAATGACAGAGTTTGACAGGATCACGGAAAGGGGCGGTGTGCTGGGTGCTATGGAGAGAATGTACCAGAGAAATAAGATCCAGGAAGAAAGCCTGTTTTATGAACACCAGAAACATACTGGTGAGCTGCCTCTAATTGGTGTGAATACCTTCCTCAATAAAAACGGCAGTCCAACCATTTTACCCAATGAAGTGATCAGGTCAACAAAAGAAGAGAAAGAACAACAGATCCAGAACCTGCATGCTTTCTGGAAACGAAATGAAGAAAGAGCTGAAACCGCACTTAAACAGCTGAAGGAAGTGGCGGTCAACAATGGAAACCTCTTTGCTGAATTGATGGAAACTGTAAAATATTGTTCACTTGGTCAGATCACACATGCATTGTATGAAGTAGGTGGACAGTACAGGAGGAATATGTAAGCCGCTGGCCACTGGCCGTTAGTTGTTGCAATTCTGTTAACAACTCCCACCGAAACAGCTTTCTTAGTAACTTGTCAGCGTCATGAACAAACTACTGTCTGCCTGTTTTTTGTTGTTGTTTTTCCTGAACGCCGGGAGCCAGCAAATTGATTCTGTTATTGCCAGATATGGAAATGAATTTCAGCACGAAAAAGCATGGTTGCATTATGATAAACCTGTTTATTATTCCGGGGAAACCATCTGGTTCAAAGCTTATCTGATAGAAGATCTTTATCCTGTAGAATCAAGTAAAACCTTTTATGTGGACTGGATAGGAGTCAATGGAAAACTTCTTTCACATTCAGTAAGTCCGATTGTTGAAGGCACTACCAACGGACAATTTGAAATACCCGAAGATTATAAAGGCGAATTCATTCATGTAAGAGCGTATACCAAATGGATGCTCAATTTCGATACCGCCTTCCTTTATCAAAAAGACATCAGGGTAATTGCAAAGAATCAAACCGTGGCAAAAAATAAAAGACCCGCTCCGGTAACCAGCCTGCAATTTTTCCCCGAAGGAGGCGATGCTGTGGAAGGTTTACTAAACAGGATAGCCTTTAAAGCAACAGATCAGTTTGGAAATCCTGTGCCGGTAAAAGGCATCATCACAGATAATAAAAATAATTTTATAGACTCTTTCCAAACAGTTCACGATGGTATGGGAAGTTTGATGCTGAACCCAGGTGCAGGCGCCGGTTATGTGGCTAAATGGAAGGATACTGACGGATTGATGAAAACCACAGCGCTTCCTGAGGCACGCCAGTCAGGTATCTCCATGCTGGTAAACAATGAAGATTCTAAGCAAACCATTATCATTAACACAAGCCGCATATTGCCGGATGCTTTGAAACAGGTGCACCTTGTAGGCACCATGAACCAGCGAATGGCTTTCAAAACATCTGTTCATCTGAATGCAGGTGAGCCGGCAAAGCGGGTGATACCTACCAGTAATCTTCCCTCCGGAATTTTATCCATCACCCTGTTCGATAATGAATGGAATGCTGTTGCAGAGCGGATCACCTTCATCAACAATCATGAATACAGTTTTGATACAAAGATGGAAGTACTGCACTGGGGAATGGGTAAAAGAAAAAGAAATGAAATTGAAATCACGGTTCCCGATAAACTGGCCGGGGCCGCATTGTCCATTTCAGTTACTGATGCAGCCATTGAATCGGATTCATCAAGCAATATTATCTCTCATTTTTTACTGAGCAGTGAGATCAAAGGAAAAGTGCATAATCCGGCTTATTATTTTTCTTCCAACAACAAAAATGTTTCAGATCATCTTGATCTTGTAATGTTAACGAATGGCTGGAGAAGATTTAAGTGGGAAGACCTTGTATCAGGTAAGCTTCCCGAGATCAGGTATCCCAGGGACACTAATTACCTATCATTATCCGGGCAATTATTTGGGGTGGCAAAATCACAACTCACCGGCACAGATCATATAGTGCTGATGGTAAAGGAAGATACGGCAACAAGGATGATCATTATGCCGATTGATCAGGATGGAAGTTTCAATGATCCGGGCATCATACTTTTTGACACTATGAGAGTGTACTATAGTCTCAAATCCAAATTTTTTCAAACAGCTGAAGCAAGGTTCATGATGAACCGGCTTTCTGCTCCTGATTACACCGCATTCAGTAAAAACTTTGGTTCAAAACAACTTTTCTATGACAGCACAGGAAGTTACCGGCATTCTTTACTGGCCGCAGAAACCCTAAGAATCCAGGAATTGCTGAAAGGAGAGCTCATGGAAAGCGTAACCGTAAAAGCCCGGCAAAAAACAACGGTGCAGGAACTCGATCAAAAATATACATCGGGTATGTTCAGCGGCGATGCCTATCAGTTCGACCTTGTAAATGATGTTCATTCATCCGCTTACTTATCGGCTTTGCAATACCTGCAGGGTAAAGTAGCCGGGTTAATTATCAGTGGAAATCCTCCTTCATTAAGTTGGAGGGGAAGCACTCCTTCCTTATACCTTGATGAGATCTCCACTGATGTAGAGATGGTGACTACCATTCCGGTTTCTGATATTGCTTACATAAAAGTATTCAGGCCTCCATTTTTGGGCGGATTTAATGGTAGCGGAGGTGCTATTGCTATTTATACAAGAAGGGGAAATGATATGAACAAAACAGGACCGGGGTTAACTACAAATAAAATAGCAGGCTACACGCCTATCAGGGAATTTTATTCACCTAACTATGACAGGTTTGATGAAAGAAATGAACAACCGGATATGCGGACCACTTTATACTGGAACCCATTGTTACAAACCAGCAAGGCCAATAAAAAGATCAGGCTTACTTTTTATAATAATGATGTGTCGTCGGCTTTTCGTGTTGTAATTGAAGGTATGTCAAAGGAAGGTCTGCTCACCCATTATTCTGAAATAATGGAGTAGTGTTTATTGGGCAGGTTCCCTCATATCAGAATCACTTAATTTTACGGCTCCTTAAATTTTTTTATGGTAAATAAGATTTTCAGAATAGTACTCATTTGGCTTTTTATATACCTTCCGGTACAGTCTATGGCCTGGGGACTATTGGGCCATCGCATAGTGGGAGAGATCGCCGACAAATACCTGACATCGAAAGCGAGGAAAGAGATCAAAAAAATTCTGGGTACTGAATCAGTTGCCATGAGCAGTAACTGGGCAGATTTCATTAAATCCGATTCCAGTTATAAATACCTGGATATTTGGCATTACATCAATTTTGAGAAAGGATTGAGTTATGAACAAATGCAGGCGGTATTAAAAAATGATACAACTGTTAATGCTTATACCGGAATTAATTTTCTTGTGAAAGAACTCAAAAACCAACAATTGCCTCAACAAAAAAAACAGATGTACTTAAGATTACTGATCCATTTTGTTGGCGATATCCACCAGCCGCTGCATGTAAGTGCTGTTGGTACTTCAGGCGGCAATACCATCAGGGTTCAATGGTTCAGCACTCCATCCAATCTGCACAGGGTATGGGACTCGCAAATGATAGACGACCAGCAACTGAGCTATACTGAATATGTAAAACATATTAACCACAGCTCGAAGGAGCAAAGAAAAAGATTACAGGCCGACCCATTGAGCAAATGGCTTTATGAATCCTATTCCATTGCTGAAACCCTGCATCATGAGATAAAAGAAGAAAATCCAAGACTGGCTTACCGTTACAGTGTTGATCATATCCATATAGTGGAGGACAGACTATTAAAAGGCGGTATCCGGCTTGCAGGTTTGCTCAATGAGATTTTCGGGGATTAAGGATCAGAAATGATAGGCGATCTTTAAAGCAGCAAAGCTCCTGCCTTCATCAGCCAGCCAGCTTTCATAACTTCCCTGCACATCCAGCCCAAAAATCCTTACCCCTATTCCAGGCGACAGTATAAGGGCCGTGCCCTGGTCGTTACCCATCCTGGCAGTACCGCTTTCCATCTTGAGATAAATTATGGGAAGTTTGTATTTCAATCCAATCCGGACAGGAAAGGCCGGTAAGGGTTTTCCATCAGATCTGCCAAAAAACCTCAAATAACCTGCAGATCCCGTCAGGTTTATGCCTGCCCCCAGTTTGATATCTGCAGCAATCCCCAAACCGATACCATTTCTATTCTTTTCAAGAAAGTCGCCCTTGGGCCAGGCCGCTTCAAAATAAGGACCTATGCTGAATCCTTTCAACTGTGCAATAGATGATTCTGAGGTACAAAGCAGGATGATCAATAAAATGATCGTAGTTAATTTTCCTTTCATAAAGTGATCTGTAAGAAAAGTGGCAAACTCTTTGCCATAATAAATGCAAGATATAACTGTATCACATAATTAAAAGTACAGGATCAACTGATCTAAAGTTTAGAAGAGCATAACAAAGTGGTAACAGCATATTAAGATTTGAATAATTAATTTTACAATTCAAAGCAGATAAATTTTCTCATAAGCAGTTAGTTTTGGTTGCGACCCCTGTTTCTAC
>CBIHLW010000218.1:0-5479 GCA_966210755.1 uncultured bacterium | reverse complement strand
TATTCAAACACTGTGCAAAATATTTAGAATCTGTTCAATATCTTTATGTATCATTGAATAATATCTAAAATCAACCTGGTTTATGGCGGCAATTTTGAATATTGACAAATTAGATCTGAAGATCATCCAGCAATTAATGCAGGATGCCAGCATGTCCTATGCGGAAATGGGAAAAAAATTGTTTGTTTCTGCAGGCACCATTCACGTACGTATTAAAAAAATGCAGGAATCGGGTATCATAAGCGGCATGAAATACCAGGTGGATCTTAAAAAAATGGGATACGATGTGATCGCATTCATTGGTATCTACCTTGAAAAAAGTTCTTTGTATGATACTGTGGCCAGAGAGCTGAAAAAAATTCCCGAGATCGTACGCATGAATTATACTACAGGCAATTACAGCATTTTCGCAGAGATCGTGTGCAGGGATATTGGTCAACTTCGTGCTATATTACACGACGAACTGCAAAAAATAAAAGGCATTGAACGGACCGAGACCTTTATCTCATTGGAAGAAAGCCTGAACCGCAGTGTTACTGTAGCCCCATAGAACGATGAAATCTTTGTCATTTTTTAAAGGACTCTCCTGGCTGATCGTTTTAAATCTCCTGGTTAAACCTGTATGGATCTTTTTTATTGACCGCCAGGTGCAGAATATTGTGGGCCATGAATTATATGGTAAATACTTTGCGCTGCTTAATCTTTCCTACGTTCTTTATTTTCTTTCTGATGCAGGATTAAGTTCCATGCTTAACCAGAGGATGGCCTCCAGCAAAAGGATCAATACAAAACTTTTCATCCGCATTAAATTATTTCTGATTCTTTTATTTGCGATCACCACGATATTTGCCGGCTGGCTTTCTGATATTTCCCGGTGGACATTTCTTTTTTATATAATTGCGATACAGTCGCTTACTTCCATCTTTATATTTCTCAGGAGCTTTATCACTGCTCATCAGGATTTTCGGGCCGATGCCTGGTTTTCAGTAGCGGATAAATTTCTCATGACCATTTTTTGCGGTGCCATCATTTACACTGCTGCTTTTGGGAAAATTGATATCATTCTGTTTCTTCAACTCCAGACCCTCTGTACTTTTTTAGCCGTGGTTGCTGCAGTGATTTACATATCGTATAAAAAAATGCTGCGGTTGTCAGGAAAGGAAGATCCTGAACAGTTGCTCGCCTCCATGCTGCCCTTTGCCCTCATCATTTTATTGATGACGGCCCAATTAAGACTTGATGCATTCCTCCTTGAACGCATTCATATCAATGGTGCTTACGAAGCAGGGATCTATGCCACCGCATTTCGTTTGCTGGATGCAGGCAATATGGTTGGTTTTCTTAGCGCATCTTTCCTTGTTCCTTTTGTAGCTAAAAACTTCAGGGACACAGCCCTGGTTTCAACTGTAATGAATAAAACTAGAGATGCCTTGTTATTTATGGCAATTGGCGTGTCTGGTTTTGCTTTATTTTTTTCCCCATGGATCCAGCAATTGCTGTATCATACTTCAGATCCTTATAATAGCCTGGTCATTGCCATCTGTCTTGCCTCCCTGCCTGCCCTATATATGGTTCATGTATATAGTTCGGCATTAACGGCTACTGCCAGGTTTGAAGTTCTGATGCCCATTTTAATATTCTCATTCCTTATCAATCTTGTTTTGAATATTATTCTGATCCCCGATTACGGAGCGCAGGGTTGTTGTATTGCCGCTGTGGCAGGCCAGTATTTTTGCGGAATAGCCTGTTATATAGCCACAACAAAAAAATTATCGATTAATCCCGGATTCAGTTCATTTGGGTTATTCCTGTTACTGGCAATGTTATTATCTGCATGGTTTTATTTCGGAAAAATGGCAATACACAATGTTTGGGTTATTTTAGCAATCGCCATATTAATTGTATTGATCATCCTGACCCTGCAACTGGGAAGTTTTAAAAAATATTTTAGCTCACTTCATTAATTCGTTTTCATGCCGGACCTCTTTACTGTTTTTGAGAAAAGATGGAAGTTCATTCTTGGCCTCACCCTGCTGGCCGCTGTATTAGCACTTGTAATTTGTTTGATCAGACCTAAGGAGTATCTGTCAACAGCCACTGCACTCCCGGCTAACAGCCTTGTTGCTGATAAGGCAAGGGTATTCAATCAGAATATTGAAGCACTGTATTCTGATTTTGGTACACCTGATGAACTTGACAGGCTGGAAGGCACTGCTAAACTGGATACCATTTATTTAGCAACCGTTAAAGAATCAGGTCTGATTGAACATTATGAAATTGACCATTCGGGCGAAGCATTATTTGAAGCCGTTGAGCGATTGAAAAAGAAAAGTAAAATAAACAGAAGCGCTTATGGTGAACTCAAAATAAAAGTTTGGGATATAGACAGGAACAAAGCCGCCGAAATTGCCAATACCTTACTGAAGAACCTGCAGGAGCTCCATCAGCATTTACAGAATGAAAGCAATATCGCCATGCTGGCTACCCTTAGATCAGGCCAGCAGGAAAAACTGCAGCAATTCAAACATGCAGTTGATACTTTAAACAGCCTGTCGGGTGCGGAAGCAGAAATATGGGAGGCAAAAAAAACTGCAATGCTGGAACAACTTCAGCAACACGAAAAAATGATAAACCAGTACCAGTTTGCTGTAAATACCAATCCCAGGGTACTAATTACGGTTGAAAATGCACGACCTGCCATATGGCATGATAAGCCTGAAACTGTACTGACTGTTTTACTGGCTGCCTTTGCTGCGTTTGCACTTGCCTTTCTTTTATCATTATTTACCGATAGCAGGAGAAACTTGAAGTGATACTAACCGGTAATAAAATATTCACCTGGGTCTTTTCTCTGTTGATCTTATTAGCTACAGTTTTGACTGCGTGGAGGCAGGAATATTATTTTCTGGCCATACCTGTTCTGCTGCTGGCATGTATCTGTCTTGTGCAGTTTCCCGAATATCTTTTTTATCTTCTTGTATTATCCATACCCTGGTCCATTGAATACAACTTCACTCCCTCCCTGGGAACAGACCTTCCTGATGAACCCCTGATGCTGCTTACTGCAATGGCAGCGCTTATACTGATCATTCATAACAGGAAAAGGCTGAATTCATCTTTCAGGCACCCACTGGTTATCATTATTTTAATTCAGCTTGTGTGGATCATGATAACGGTTATTTATTCAACCGGGATACTTGTTTCATTTAAATATCTCCTGGCCAAGGTCTGGTACCTGCTGGCTTTTGTTGCAGCGCCTGTTTATTTATTCAGGGACCGGAAGATCATGGAAAGATCTTTTGTGTTCCTGTTGTTTTCCATGATGGCCTTTATGCTTTTTGCCATCATTAAGCATGCGCAATACAACTGGACCTTTGAAAATATCAATGATGCACTTGATCCATTTTTCAGGAACCATGTGAACTATTCCTCCCTCCTGGTATTTATGGTGCCGGTACAGATTGCCATTATTCAGCTTGCAGCATCGAAGCGATTAAAAATGGTGGTGCAATGTTTAACGTTTGTTACCATAGTGGCTTTGTATTTTTCATATGCAAGAGGGGCCTGGCTTGCATTAATAGCAGGTTTTGTTTCGTATTGGCTGATCAGAAAAAAACTTTTGTTTGCAGGCTACCTTTTATTTCTGCTGGTTTGCATTACAGCCATATTCTGGTTGAAGAGCAATGATAATTACCTGAAGCTGGCGCCAGACTACAACACTACCATTTTTCATACCGATTTCAGGGAACACCTGGTAGCCACCTACCAGATGAAAGATGTTTCCACTGCAGAAAGGTTTCACCGATGGGTAGCGGGAGTAAGAATGATCAACGATAGCTGGAAAACAGGGTTTGGCCCAACAAGTTTTTTCAGGGAGTACAAAAGCTATACGCAACCTGCATTTAAGACCTGGGTAAGTAAAAATGAAGAACAGTCAACAGTTCACAATTATTTTTTATTGCTGATCATTGAGCAGGGGGCCATGGGTCTGTTAATTTTTTTGCTCCTGCTTGGTGTAATGTTTTGGCATACGCAAAAAATTTATCACAGCACGCAGCAAAGAAAGCTGAAAGTGATGATGGGCGCTGTTGGTGCCCTGCTCGTAATGCAATGTGTCATCAATTCCCTGAGCGATCTGATTGAAACCGATAAGGTAGGCAGTGTATTTTATTTGTGTCTCGCCCTGATCATTGTAGCCAGTTACGAATTACGCTCGCCCGCAGATCATAATTCATAGGAACTGCCTCCGCCTCCTCTAAATTCTCCCCCTCACATTCAATGCATCTCTCAAACCGTTTCCCAGTAAATTAAATGCCAGTACCAGTATCATAATAGCAAAACCGGGAGCAAGTGCCAGCATTGGGTTTTGGGTAATGATGAAATTATAATTTTCCTTGATCATCAGTCCCCAGCTGGGTTGGGGAGGCTGAACACCTACACCAAGAAAACTAAGTCCAGCTTCAATCACAATGGCCGATGCAAAATTGGAGGCCGCAATTACAAGAATAGGTCCCATGATATTAGGCAGGATGTGACGGGCAATGATCCTGAAATTGGAAAAACCCAGGGCTCTTCCTGCTTCAATATATTGTAATTCCTTTGTTGCCATCACCTGTCCCCTTACCAGCCTTGCTACATTCACCCACATGGTTAAACCCACTGCAATAAATACCTGCCAGAATCCTTTGCCCAGCAATAGGGTGATGGCAAATACAAGCAGCAGGGTTGGTATACTCCAGATCACATTGATCAGCCACATGATGATGTCGTCGGTCCTTCCCCTGTAATACCCGGCTGCCGAACCCAAAATGATACCAACGGTAAGTGATATCAGTACAGTGATCAGCCCTACACTCAGGCTTACTCTTGTTCCAATGATCAAACGGCTTAATATATCACGTCCGTATTTATCGGTGCCCACCCAGAATGTTTTTTCATTCACCGGATCCTGTGCCAGTGAAGTGGTTGCGAATGCAATTCTTTCTGATACACCTTCATCAATATATTTATCAGCAATGATGCTGTCACCTTTTTGGGTAAATGAGTTGATAGGAATATGATCGTATTGATCAGGGAAGCCGGAAACAAGCCCGCTAAGGAATGTGGTGGAACGCGGATCCGGTTTTTTGACAAGCAGGAATTGTTGTGTGAAGCCCGGTTTTTCGCCGCCAATTTCAAGGATGATCCTGTTGGCATAAGGTGATGGATCCGGCGCTATCAAATAACTGAATAGCGCAACCACCACAGCTATCAGGATCATAAACAGTCCTGCGATAGCACCATTATTTTTTTTCAAACGTTTCCATGCAGCCTGACTAAAGGATGGTGCTGAATCATTCATCAGTGGCAAGATAATTTTTATTTCGTTTTCCTGCCCTTCCATTCATATTTGCCAAACTGGCTGAGCGTGCCTGCCAATACAGTGTACATAATGTGAAGGGGTTGAAAAAGGAAAAAGTATCCCCGTAGTTTTTCTTCT
>CBIHLW010000217.1:0-5485 GCA_966210755.1 uncultured bacterium | reverse complement strand
AAACGGGGATGTATATTCTAAAAATTAATATTACGCTACGTAGAATTACTAAAGGGCCTCAGTTTCAAACCGTTCAACTGACTGAATACCGTTCAGACTCTTTAGTCTTTTTACTAATTCATCTAATTCTTCCTTATCATGCACAAATAAGCGGATAGTACCCTCAAAAACCCCTTCTTTTGATTCAATTGTTATAGCAGAAATGTTGATCCTGAGGTCCCCGCTGATAATATTGGTAATCTTGTTCACCACCCCAACATCATCCATACCAATTATTTTTAATCCGGTAAGGAAAGATATTTCCTTATTCTTTGCCCATTTTGTTTTTACAATCCTGTGCCCGTAATTAGAAAGCAGCTTTGCTGCATTTGGACAGGTGGTTCTGTGAATTGTGAGCCCTTTACCTGTGGTAACAAAACCAAACACATCATCACCGGGAATTGGTTTACAACAGTTGGCCAGGTTATACATGATCCTGTCGCTGCTTTCGCCAAAAATGATGAGTTCCGTATCTTTTTTGGTTATGGCGGGATGGTACTCAGGCTTAGCCTCCAGCACTTTTACAGGTCTTGGCGCTTCCAGTCTTTCGCCGCTGATCTTAAATTCCTTTAATTCCTTTAGGTCAATATTTTTAATGGCTATCTGGTAATAAAGGTCTAAAGGGGCAGCGAGTTTATAAAAATTTACGATCTCTTCAATATTCTGGATATTGAAAGCAACACCAAGTGCTTCCAGTTTTCGTTGAACAGTGTATTTGCCTTCATCGGCGATGCTTCTTTTTTCATCTTTTAAAGAATCCTTTATCCTGCTTCTTGCCTTGGCCGTTACCACAAAGTTCAACCAGTCCTCCGAAGGCTTTTGTTTATTGGAGGTAATGATCTCAACCTGATCACCACTTCTAAGTTTGTGACTTATGGGAACGAGTTTATGGTTCACTTTTGCACCAATACATTTTACACCTACCTCACTGTGAACGGCAAATGCAAAGTCAAGAGCCGTGGCTCCAACGGGCAGCATCTTAACATCCCCCTTGGGTGTATAGATATAGATCTCTTCTGCTAAAAAACTTCTTTTAAAATCATGAAGGAAATCCACTGAATCCACATCCTGGCTTGTGATCACCTCCCGTATCTGATTGAACCATTTATCAAACCTGCTTTCATCTGCCGTACCTTCTTTATACTTCCAATGGGCAGCCAGACCCTTCTCTGCAATTTCATTCATTCTTTTTGTACGTATCTGCACTTCCACCCATTTTCCCTGGGGCCCCATTACTGTGGTATGTAAGGCTTCGTAACCATTGCTTTTGGGATTACTTAACCAGTCGCGCAGCCGCTCGGGCGAAGGCGTATATTCGTCCGTGATCATGGAATACACTTTCCAGCAGTCTTCTTTTTCCTTTTCAGGTGTAGAACTAACTATGATGCGTATGGCAAAAAGATCATACACTTCTTCAAAGCTCACTCCTTTCTTCTTCATCTTATTCCAGATGGAATGAATGCTTTTTGGACGGCCATGAATTTCAAATTCCAGACCTGCCTTTGCCAGCTTATCGTTCAAAGGTTTTATAAACTCATTAATGTACCTGGTTCTTTCCCTTTTGGTTTCTGCCAGTTTTTTTGCAATCTCTTTATAGGTTTCCTGCTCCAGGTATTTCATGGCCAGGTCTTCCATCTCCGTTTTAATATTATAGAGACCCATACGGTGTGCAAGTGGAGCATATACATACACCGTTTCGGAAGATATCTTTAATTGTTTTTCAGGCTTCATGCTATCAAGCGTACGCATGTTGTGCAGCCTGTCTGATAGTTTAATCAGGATTACTCTTGGATCGTCGGTTAGTGTTAGCAGGATCTTTCTGAAATTTTCAGCCTGCTGGGATGCATTTACATCTATAACATTGGATATCTTGGTAAGTCCATCTACGATTTTGGCTATCTCACTGCCAAACTCCCTTTGAATATCCTCGGGTGATATATCTGTGTCTTCAACCGTATCATGAAGGAGTGAACAAATGGTAGAACGTACGCCAAGTCCTATTTCTTCAACACAAATTCTGGCAACTGCCAGCGGATGCAGAATATATGGCTCCCCGCTCTTTCGCCTCATGGTTTTATGTGCTTCGGCAGCAATTTCAAAAGCATTACGTATTAATTTGCGGTCGCCTGGTTTAATACGTGATTTTAATGAACGCAAAAGTGAACGGTATTCCCTCAGAATAAGCTTCTTTTCCTGATCCTCATTTAAATTATACTTCGGTATCTGCGCTACGGTTTCCATAGACGACGAATTTAATGCATTCTAAGAGATTGAAAGAGTTCAGGGAGGTGAAAACAGGGGGCTAAGTGATGAAAATAAAAAAAGAAATTAAGGGAGGCTGCTTCCATTATCAACCCCTTTTTTCCCCCTTTTCTCCTTTGACCTCTACCCTCTCTTTCTTCTCTTTTATCCTCCTTTATCCTCTTTATCCTCTTTTAACCTCTTTATCCTCTTTTAACCTCTTAGCTAAAAAAAAGCCTCCCGAGGAATCGGAAGGCGACATATGGCAAGCAAGTGTTCTCTATCTGATAAATTCGTAACGGAGCATGATCTCGTGACCATTAGAACCCCCATCATAAATACTAAGGGGGGAGGAATATATATCGAATGAATACCCGACGCTGAATTTTTCTTTTATCCTTACTCCAGCAGAGATCAACCATGCCTGGTGTGCTCTCCAGGTAAGCCCATACCAGAACAAATTATTATGTTCAACCCTGGCACCGCCCTGTATTTCAAGTGGTGCGTTTGGAAGATAGATCAATAAAAGATTTGGAATTATCCTGGTTCCGTTATCAATATCCCATGCGTAATTTCCATGAAAATAATAATGTCTGTACAATTTCGCTTCCTCAGAAGGGTTTCCTGTGCCTTCATAAAGTTTAAGTTTCGACTGTACCAGTTGTTTTACTGACGCTCCTATTTGAAATTTTTTAGATGTATAGGCCAAGCCAAATCCTGCATCTCCCTTAAACCTGTTTTCATTTCCCATAATTACCGGATCATTGGCCCCCAGTGATTCCTGAAGTTTAGACCTGTCGTAAGAGAACTGCTGAACACTTGCTTCCAGACCTAAAGAAAACACTGCTTCTTTCTTTAATGGGATGTGATAAGCAAAGGCCGCCTGTAATCCATTTCTTGAAAGTGGTCCAGTTACATCATTAAACAAAAGTGCACCAAGCCCTATCTTAGATTTATTTAAATAAGTGTTGCCGAATAATAACCCTGTTTGAGGTGCCCCTGGCATTCCACTCCATTGAGTACGGAACAATCCTCCTAAAACCCCATGTTTCTGACTTCCTGCTGTTGCCGGATTATGTAAAACGCCATGCATATCAAAAAAACTGGAAGCCGGCAACTGCTGTCCGTAAGAAACAATCACGGCAAAAAGAAAAATCACAAGTATCTGTATCCTTTTCATAACAGTTGTTTAGATTATCTCAATATGGTCACATTCCCTTTCCGGTACACTTTTTTCCCGTTCACCAGTTCATAGGTTACAATATAGTAATAGGTTCCATCGGCAAGTGCCTTTCCTTTATAAGTGCCATCCCAGTTATTGGAATAGCTGGCATCTTCAAAAACCCTGGCACCATAGCGGTTAAAAATATCTACCCTGGCGGATTTAAAACAATTGTTATTTGTGATAAGCCAGCGGTCATTGATACCATCGCCATTGGGAGAAAATGCATTCATGGGTTCCCCGCAGGCAAGAACAGTAACCAGCACATCATCTGAAGAAGCACAACCCTGCGCTGTTGATGCAGTAAGGGTGTATGTGGTAGTTTGCAATGGAGAGGCAAAAGGCCTGAGGATGTTTGATGCACTAAGGCCGGTTGATGGACTCCACAGCAGGGTACTGCCGGTGGCGGCGGTTGCCATCAGCTGTACCTGATCTCCCAGAATAACGTTCAGGTCAGGACCGGCATTAGCCTGGGGTCCCGGAAAAACGCTTACGGAGATGGTATCTTTAACCTGACAACTGCCCTGATTAGCCGTAATAATATACCGGGCTGAGAGATTACCCGTTGTGATGGTAGGCTGCAGCATGTTTACAGAAGATACGCCTGCTGAGGGTGTCCATGTGAAAGATGTAGCATTGGATGTAACACGAGGCACAAAAGAGGCGCCTATGCAAACAGAAGTATCTGATGGCAGGGCGGTAACGGTTAGGTTATTTTCAAGGCTGATGGTGGTCTGCGTAATAACAGCGCAACCACCGCCGGCGCCCTGAACGGCAACCGTATAATTTCCGGGAGTAACATTATTGAACACATTTGATGTTTGAAGTGTTCCGCCATTCAAACTATATTCAAATGTTCCACCCAGGTTACTCGTTACGTTGGCAGTAATCATACCGCCACCCGAACAAGTTGCATTCTGGGTAACAACGTCTAAAACCGGGGTTGGTCTTTTTATAAATACGGTATCATCAAAACTTACATCAAGCGAAGGGTCGTTACATACCCCATAAGTAACCCTTAAAACATAGGCCGTGCTGTCCTCGGTTGGGCAAACATTTGGAAAATTAAGGTCAAGCATGCCCGGAGCACCTGAAATTGTATCTCCCTGCGCTACCACGTTTCCGTTTACCAGCAACACGGCATTCTTAAATCTTGGCGATGCACTATTTGGAGTAAAGCGATAGGCCTCGTTCATATTATCAGAGCCCCACATGGTAGCATTCCTGCCCGCAGCGGCAACAGCCCTTGTACGGGTTTCATCCTGCACGCCTAGTATGGCAAGTCCGTCATTCCAATCCACACATACCGGCTTATCCTTTATATAAACCTCAATGATGCCGGTACTTTCATAAATCACCATCTGGTGTGTTCCATAAGCACTTCCGCAGTCTGTAGCATAATAGCGAACGGCGTTATAACTACCAATGAACCTACGTTTTGGAGCAGTGCCTTCTACTCTCCATTCTATTTTACGGCTGGTTGGATCAGGATTGTTTGAAACCGATGGATTGATATCATGATAGGGTCCAAAAATGGATGCCCTGGCAAATAAATTCAGATTTGATGGATCCCCATATGGAATGGGTGTGGTGGCATCAATAACATAACCACTTGCATTCCCCGCCCTCGTACTGTCAAAACTGATTATTGAATTGGAACCCATAACCAGTGTGGGATAAGTAATTCCATAAAAGCAAAAAGGAAATCCTATTGAAATTTTCTCACTCCAGGTATCATCTGTATACACGGAACTTACTTCATTACCTGTGGTGGTGGTATAGGCATAGGGCAGATATGGAATGCTTGTAATTAAATAATCATTGGTTTGTTTGATATGAGGCACCGAAGCGGTAATGGTAGTGCAGGTAGTTCCACATGGCAGGGTTACATTTCTTTCAGGAATCGAAAAAACGGTGATCGGGTTTTGGGACCATGAATGAATAAAGAAAAATAAAAATGGAAAGAATAATACTTTACATCTC
>CBIHLW010000216.1:0-5513 GCA_966210755.1 uncultured bacterium | reverse complement strand
TCCAGGAAAAGAACCTTACAACCTTTTTTGTAATCGGTAATGATATGTGATCCTTCAGAAAACACTGAGGTCCATTCAGGATAAGAAGTTTCGCCCCAAAGCACATCCCATACTTTCTGCCGCGGTGCATTGATGATGATTTCAAAATTGATCTTATTCATAATCCTAGATTTAATCAGCAAATATGTATTTTCTTTTCTTATAACAGGTGGGCCCATAACGGCAATCATAGGGGTGAATTACGGCATTTCCATTGCAAAGCCCGGGTAAGGGGTTTTTGAATGTTGATTTATTATATTTATCCGGAATAACATAACACTCAAAATGAAATTCACGGCCATTATTATTTTAGGAATAGGTTCCCTTTTAACTTATTGTCAAAAGGAATTAAAATCAGCAGAGCCGGTTATAATGGCTTTTGATTCTGTACCCATAGCAAAACCAATTATTCCGCTGATAAATGAAATTTCGGGTATTGCTGACAGTAAGGCCAATCCTGGTATCATCTGGGGTCATGAGGATAGTGGCAGGCCTCCACAACTGTTTATGATTGGACATAATGGTGCGGTTAACAAAAAGATTTTCCTTAAAGGCATTACCAACCGCGACTGGGAGGAAATGACCTTAAGCAACAATAAGATCATTATTGGAGAGATCGGGGATAATATGGCTGTTTATGGCGATTACCGTTTTTTTATACTAGACGAACCGGTCGCTTCCACTGATACGGTGACACAGATAGAAACAATAAATTTCACGTATCCGGATGGATCACATGATGCCGAAGCATTTCTGGTGGATCCGGTTTCAAAAGATATTTTTATCATCACAAAACGTGATAATCCTTCCAGGATCTACAAACTGGCTTATCCTTATAATAACAATAACATAGTAAGTGTTGAAGGTTCATTACCCTATATGGGAGTGGTTGGCGCGGCCATCTCGCCCGATGGAAAAGAGATCATTGTTAAAACCTATACCAGCCTTTTTTACTACAAGCGCAAATCAGGCGAAACGATTTCCCAGGCTTTGCAAAATAACTTTACAAATCTCAAATATACCATTGAACCACAGGGAGAAGCCATCAGCTTTGCAGTTGATGGCTCCGGCTTTTTCACTATAAGTGAAAAAGGATTTTCTTCTTCAGTGAATATGTATTTCTATAAAAGGAATTGAGGTTTAATTAACCAGGCTCGTTATGGATTGATATAACTGGTCTCTGGTAAAAGGCTTTTCCAGAAAAACATCTGCACCGCTTTCCAAAGCCACATCTTTCACTGAACCATCAAAACCGGAAATCATAATGATCTTGATATTAGGATAGTTCCTTTTGATATGCCCAATAAAATCCACTCCAAAGCCATCAGGGAGTTTGTTATCAAGTATCACTACGGAAGGTTGCTCTTTTTGTAGATATTCTTCTGCACTCAACAATGACTTTACGTGATCCAGCTCCATTTCCTCTCCGTGAAGCAGGATGTTTAATAATAAGCACATGTCTCCTTCATCTTCTACTATCAGTACTTTTTTGGCTTTTACGCCCTGCAGTGTAGTTTCTGTCATGAATTTAAGGTTTAAGGTGATTGAATGGTTACCTGAGTTAAGGGAATTGAAGATCCCTCATCAATACCTAATAAAAAATCGTTCCAATCATTCAGGAACCAGTTCCGGGGGATAAATTACCTCGTAAATTCAGATCCAAAAACCAGTGCATTAGAGAAGAAGGTCCCTGGCTCAAGGCTTTAGTCTGGGATTTGAGAATGTCTTCGCATCAGATCAATGGTTCCAGCCATTTGCAAAGCATTATTGATACACAATGAACCTTTGAAAATGAGTTGAAGTATAGTCTGCTGCCTGATGCCCAATTTCAACAAAGGGGAACTAAAAATTAACCGCTCTTAGTTTTGTGGAGGAAACCCCATTGCATGGTTCACACTGGCCGGGAACCTTGCCATTGTAAACAAACTGGTATTTGCTTAACTGCATCAATTCTACAAGTTTTAAAGCACTCACGCCATATTTTGAATAGACTTCCTGGACCTCTTTTTTAGACATCCCCATTTTTTCCATCAAAATTTTTTCAGAGTTTTTTTCAGCTGTTTTCAGCCATGCAGATTGCCTGGAAGGTGTAGAATTCTTCATAGGATTCATTTTTTGGATTAGATGCAAAATAATCAGGGGAATCCAGAACTCAAATGGGTTTTTACAGGCTATTGGTTTTTACTTACAGCTAAAATCTCTCCCGATTTCCTGCAATTTCAGGAGTTTCAACTGCCAGATAAAGAGATACATATAGCATCCCTGATGTACGTGTATAACTATATGGATAACATGTGAGCAAATGCTACACCCTATTTTCCGCCCTTGTAAATTTCACCGTCTTTCATAACAAAGCTCACCTCTTTCATCATCCTGATATCTTTAACAGGGTCGCCATCAACGGCTATGATATCAGCCAGCTTTCCCTTTTCTACAGAACCCAATTTATCCGACATCCCCAGTAATTCAGCAGCAGCCATCGTAGCTGACTGAATCGTTTCCATGGCGGGCATGCCTCCCATTACCATATATTCAAACTCCTTGTAGTTTTTACCGTGCATGAATACTCCGGCATCAGTGCCAAATGCAATTTTCACTCCTTCTTTATATGCCTTTGAAAAAGTAGATAAGATTTTAGGACCTGTTTCGAGCGCTTTTATCGTTACAAACGGAGGATAGTAACCGGGAATCTTTGCTGAGTCGCCAACAGACTGGCCGGCAGTAATGGTTGGAACATACCAGGTGCCATGCTCCTTCATTAACCGGATTACCTCATCGTCCATAAATGTTCCATGCTCAATAGAACTTACTCCGGCGCGGATAGCTCTTTTCATTCCCTCAGCACCATGTGCATGTGCGGCCACTTTAAAACCATAATCATTGGCGGTACGAACCACTGCTTTTATTTCTTCTTCTGTAAAATGTGCACCGGCACCGTCTTTTGCATTACTCAACACCCCGCCGGTTGCAGTGATCTTGATCAGGTCGGAACCTTCCTTATATCGTTGTCTTACGGCTTTCATAGCTTCGTCGGCTCCATTGATCACACCTTCCCTGGCACCGGGGTCACCCATAAGTTCCCTGTTTACTCCATTGGAAGGATCTGCATGTCCACCCGTGGTGGCAATACTTTTTCCAGCTGCTATGATCCGCGGTCCTCTGATATATTTACCGTTGATTGCATTCCTCAGGGATAAGGCAATGGTACCTCCCAGGTCTCTCACCGTAGTAAACCCCTGCATCAGTGTTCTTTCAGCATAACCCACAGAACGGAAGGCAAAATCTTCTTCATTAAGTGTAAAACCCTCACTATACCTGTTCCTGCTGGTTTCAGAAGAAATATGTACATGACAGTCAATTAAACCGGGCATCACGGTTTTATCTTTCAGATTGATAATGGCGGCACCTGATGCAGTATGATAACCCTTTCTCACCTCAATGATCTTGTTTCCTTCAACTACAATGGTCATTTCAGTCTGTACCTGATCCGATTTACCATCAATTAGCTTTCCGCAATGGATATAAGTGCTTTGAGAACTTGCAGTAAACATAAACAGGCAGAAAAGAATGAAACAGGTAAACCGGGTCATAAAAGTTAGTTTGAAACTAAGATAAGGCATTGCCATGCAAACTGCATACATCTTACCCGGACCGTTTAAATGAAATAGCTTAGCACCAAGTTTGTACAACAGAAAAAAACATGAGCATGGAAGTATATGATTGCATAATTATTGGCGGAGGTCCGGCTGGTTTAAATGCAGCGGTTGTGCTGGGCCGTTGCAGAAGAAAGGTTTTGTTGTTCGATAACAATTCACAACGTAACCTCAGGTCGCACGGAATGCATAACTATCTTACAAGGGACGATATCCTGCCTGTTGATTTCCTTGATATCTGTAATAAAGAACTTGAAAAATACAATGTTCAGAAACTGAATAAAAAAATAACCAGCGCAAAAAGAAATGACCAGGCCATTTTTGAAGTGAAAGATGAAAAAGGTATAAAGTACCATTCTAAAACATTACTGGTGGCCACAGGATTGCACGATAATATTCACGATGTTGAAGGGTTCCCTGAATTTTATGGATCCTCCATCTTTCATTGCCCCTATTGCGATGGCTGGGAAGTGAGGGATAAAAAAGTTGGCATTTATGCAAGGGACAAGGACGGATCTGAACTGGCGCTTGCGCTGAAGGGCTGGACGGATCAGGTGGTTCTATATACCAATGGTAAGAGAAAAATTAAACCTGCTCAAAAAGAACTTCTTGATGCCAATGATATTCCCATCAGAACTGAACGCATTGAAAGACTGGAAGGAAAAGATGGCCGGTTGAAAAAGATAATTTTTCAGAATGGTACAGATCAGGATTGTGAAGCTATTTTTTTCGTGAATGGATATACCCAACAGTGTGATGTTGCTGAAGCATTTGGTTGCGAAGTGAATAAAAAAGGCGTAGTGGTCACCAACCGGTTCCAGCAAACCAATATCCCCGGATTATATGTAGCTGGTGATGCTGCAAAGGATATGCATTTTGTAGTGGTGGCGGCGGCTGAAGGTGCCAAGGCTGGTGTGATCATTAATAAAGAACTTCAGAAAGAAATCTCGGATAGTAAGGTCAGAAAAAGGAAAATAAATTTTTGAACTCCTGCTCACATAATAAACGGAAGGGATAAGAAGGGAACTGTAGCTAGCAGGGATGGATGGTATTGCATTATTGATCCTAAAAATAAGCATGTTCCGGCGCCTTGAAGGAGACCTCACACAGAGGAAGCAAAGATTCAGATGAATTATTTATAATATCAATTTAACATATCCCAGTTCTATCCGGAGTTCACCTTTTTATTAATCCCTCTGGTAAAAATATATAGCGCAGAAAATTTAAATTCATATAATAGACCTAATTCATAGAACATAAACGCATTTTACATATTTAATTTCCTCAATTAGTAGTCCTCCTAATTTTTTGGCAATAAAATTGCGTAGAAGTCGCGGTAGAATTTTATATACCAATTGATTTACGCTCCTTAATTTTATTTTTTAAACCCAAAATCGTAATTCGTATTTTATTTTTTAAACCAGATAACCATGAAAACAATCCGTGTTTTAGCTTCTATGTTAGGCTTTTCTATTTTGATTTTATCCTGTTCAAAGGAAAACAACAAAACAGTTCCGGTTCAATTTTTACTTACCGACAACCCTGTGGCTTATGACTCTGTTAATGTCCACATCAGTGAAATGAAGGTAAAAATGCATGATGACAGCACCAGCTGGATCGATGTGAATGCAAAGGATACCACCATTAACCTGCTTGACCTGCAGAATGGAGTGACCATGGTAATTGCACAAGCTGACATTCCGGATGGAATTCTGAAAGAAGTAAGATTCATACTTGATTCAGATAGCTATGTTGTAGTAGATGGTGTGAGACATGAATTAGAAACACCAAGTGCTGAACATTCAGGCTTAAAGATCAAGA
>CBIHLW010000215.1:0-5513 GCA_966210755.1 uncultured bacterium | reverse complement strand
GGGTAGCCACAAATGGAGTAGAAGAGGCAGCAGGGTCGGCACCCAGGCGTTTAAGTATCAGTGGCAACATGGAACCAACAAGTGTTCCCCAAAGCACTACGCCTATGAGTGAAAAACCGATGGTAAAGGCAATGCTAAGATAATATTGCCCAAAAGTATCGGAGAAGGTATGCCATAAGGTAATAACGGTTATTCCAAGGGTGCATAAGGTAAGGCCCAGCATGATCCCACTCAGTATTTCCCTTCGCATAATTCTCCACCAGTCCACTATGGAGATCTCTCGCAGTGCCATAGCCTGGATGATCAGTGTAGCCGCCTGCGAACCGCTATTTCCACCACTGGAAATGATGAGAGGAATGAAGGTGGCCAGGATAACAACTTTTGCAATCTCGTCTTCAAACTGGTGCATTGCAGAAATGGTCATCAACTCACCTATGAATAAAACGATCAGCCATACTACTCTTTTTTTAAAAAGCTTTAATAGCGGTATCTCCAGGTAGGGTTCATCAAGTGCTTCGGTACCCCCGATCTTTTGAATATCTTCTGTAAACTCTTCAGAAGCAACCCAGAGTATATCATCTATGGTTACAATTCCAAGCAGTTTATTATTGTTGCTGATAACAGGTAAGGCTACCCTGTTGTTCATTTTAAAGATCTCGGCCGCTTCTTCCTGGTCCTGGTAGGCATTTAAGGCAATACCCCTGTTATCCATCAGTTCTTTTACTTTTTTTTCAGGAGATGCCAGAATGAATTCCCTGATCCTGATGTCATCAAGAAGATCACCCGTTTCATTGATCACATAGATCACATCTATGGTTTCACTGTTTTTCCCAACTCTTCTTACGGTATCCAAAACCTGCTGAACGGTATTGTTTTCATATACATAAACATAATCAGGTGTCATCAGCCTGCCCACACTGTTTTCGGGGTAGCCTAATAACGAAAGTGTGATCTTTCTTTCTTCGTTATCCAACAACTTTATCAGTTCCCGGACAACATTACTGGGTAATTCTTCCAGAAAGTCGGTTCGGTCATCGGGAGGGAGTTCATTGAGAAGGCTGGCGGTTTTGCCTGGCGGCAGGGTTTGAATGATCTTTTTTTGCGCCGCCAGATCCAGTATTTTAAATACACCAACAGCCCTGTGAACGGACATGGCAGCAATGATCTGGCTGTCATTTTCAGGGAGTTCATACACCAGGTCAGCAACATCACTGATATTTTGCTGGTCCAGGAAGTCATGTAATTCCTGTTTGTTATCCAACTCCAATACCTGTTCCAGTTGTTCTTTCAGTTTAGCCAGTGACATGTTTCAAAATTAAGCCTGTATTTTATGGCATTCACAATTCATGGAGGTTAATTTGTAGAAAAGTTCAGATCATCTGAGTGTATTACATTTCAAAGCAAAAACCCCTGCTACAATGAGACCATTAAATTATATTTCGGAATTTCTGTCAATTGGCCGCTCAGGGGAAATGGGAAGGGGTGTTTTTACAAATGCCGATCTCAAAAAAAACAGGGTCATTGAAGTTTCACCGGTAATAGTAATGAGCAGGGAAGAAAGGGCGCATCTTGATAAAACACTGTTGCATGATTATATTTTTGAGTGGGGTGAAAAGCAGGACCAGTGTTGCATGGCCCTGGGATATATTCCGCTTTATAATCATTCTTATCAAAGCAATTGTACATATGAAATGGATTTTGAAAAACAGATCATCAGGGTAAAGACCGTGAGGGCCGTAAAAGCTGGAGAAGAATTATTTATCAACTATAACGGGGAATGGAATAATTCAAAGCCTTTGTGGTTTGATGTAAAATAAAAATCCCGGCACAGAGCCGGGAAATCATATTTTAAAGAATGCTATGCTCAGGGAAATAAAATCTGTCCTCTGATCTCTCCACCGGGAAAAGCTGCTGTATGTATATCCACATAAAATTTACCGGCAAGCAGATCATGTTCCTTAACAACTGTGCCGTCCACGTATAAATTTCCAGTAAATGAACCGGAAGGACCATTGGTAAATCCTGTGATGGTCTGTACGATGCCGTTTGCATAAGCAGCCAAAGGGGCAACCGGAATGGCCACAAAACCACGGTCAGCCACTCCATGAATATGGGCTGCTGTAATATTTCCACTCAGGCCATTCCATGCAAGCGTATAGGTGAATGTTTTTTCTTTTTTGTTATAGGTTCCTTTGATCGTTCCTCCGGCAGTTGAATTAGAAGCAGGTATGGCCTGTGCGCCTGTTAATGCAAAATCGGTATTGTCAACAGAATTCTGTAAGGTTTCTTCCTCCTCGCATGAAATCAGAGCAAATGAAAGCAGGCAGGAAAGAGCAATTAGTTTCAGCTTATTCATTGTTTCGGTAGTTTAAGTAAAAATAATAAGTTTTTGATACTGCCAAAATTTCTTATTTCAACAGGTTTTTGATTTCATTCAGTTTCAACAAAGCCTCCACCGGAGTAAGTCTGTTGATATCAATAATATCCAGCATGGTGCGGATATCATCAAATGTCTGGCTGTGTGCATCGAATATGCTTAGCTGCATTTTTGGTGCACTGATGGATCTCAGGTTTTCGGCAACACCGGTTTCCACATGCTTTGTTTCCAGTTGTTTCAATACCTCTTTGGCCCGTTCTATCAGATCGGGCGGCATGCCGGCCATTCTGGCAACATGAATACCAAAACTATGCGTACTGCCACCGGGAGCCAGTTTTCGGAGGAAAATGATCTTATTGCCGATCTCTTTATTGGTGACATGAAAATTTTTTATGCGTTGAAATTTATTTTCCAGTTCATTTAACTCGTGATAATGGGTGGCAAAAAATGTAAGGGGCTGATGGATGGATCTGTGAAGATATTCCGCTATGCTCCATGCAATGGAAATTCCATCATAAGTAGATGTGCCTCTTCCAATTTCATCGAGAAGAATAAGACACCTGCTGCTGATATTATTGATAATGGAAGCTGTTTCATTCATTTCTACCATGAATGTAGATTCACCTGCACTTAAATTGTCTGAAGCTCCAACACGTGTGAATATTTTATCTGTCAAAGGGATCTGCGCTTCTTCGGCCGGTACAAAACTTCCTATATGGGCCATCAGGGTAATGAGTCCGGTTTGTCTTAATAAAGCCGATTTCCCGCTCATATTTGGTCCGGTGAGTATAATGACCTGCTGTTCTGTTTTATTTAATTCAACATCATTGGCAATATAGGTTTCAGAGGCAGGCAGGGTACGTTCTATTACGGGATGTCTTCCATTTTTTATCTTCAACTCATTACCATCATGCAAGAATGGTTTTTTATAATTGAACTGAAGTGCGTTGTTGCTAAATGAGGTAAGACAATCCAGCGTGGCAACCATTTGTGCATTGGTTTGAATGCAGGAAAGAAAATCATGCAATTCACTGATCAGGGCATCAAAAATAAGCAATTCAAGTTCCAGCATTTTTTCTTCGGCACCCATGATCTTTTCTTCATACTCCTTCAATTCGGGTGTTATATATCTTTCAGCATTGGCAAGTGTTTGTTTGCGCATCCATGCCTGAGGTACTTTATTCTTATGTACATTGGTCACTTCCAGGTAATAACCAAAAACATTATTATAACCGATCTTAAGTGAAGAGATGCCTGTATGTTCCGATTCTTTTTGCTGCAGTTTCAACAGATATTCTTTTCCATTGTGTGCAATGCCGCGCAATTCATCAAGGTCCCTGTGCACTGATTTATTTACAAAGCCACCTTTGCTGGCAAGGGCTGGTGGATTTTCTATGATCTGTTTTACTATTTTTTCTGAAATATAATGACAAGGATTCAGTGCATCGGCCAGTCTTTGCAGGTACGGATTATCTGCTTTTGAGCATAATTCCTTTATTACATCCACCTGGTGCAATGCTCTTGCTAATTGTAATAGCTCACGAGGATTTATTTTCTTTAATGGGATCTTGGATACCAGTCTTTCCATATCACCGCACTGCCTCATGGCCAGGTGCAGTTTATTCCTGAAATCGGGATGCAAAATCAGATATTCTACTACATCCAGCCTTTCATGTATCTTAAAAATGTCTTTTAATGGAAAAATGATCCACCTTTTCATCAGTCTTGCACCCATAGGCGTACAAGTGGTATCCATCACTCTCAAAAAAGAATGCCCCCCTTCTGCAGGCGTGTGCAGCAGTTCCAGGTTACGGATGGTGAACTTGTCCATCCACAGGTAATCATTTTGTTCGATCCTTTGAAGAGAGGTGATGTGCTGCAGGTTGGGATGTTCAGTATCTCTGAGGTAATGAAGTATGGCTCCTGCGGCTATCAGGCCATTATTCAATCCATCCACTCCAAAACCTTTCAGAGAGTGGGTATCGAAATGTTTTAATAAAAGGTCATCTGCATATTGTTGCTGGAAGATCCATTCATCGAGTGTGTATGTATAAAACCTGGATCCGAATTCTTCTTTGAATTTTTTTTGATGATGACGCTGGAAGATCACTTCGGCAGGCTTAAAGCCACTCAGTAGTTTATCGGCATATTCCCTGTCGCCCTCAGCTGCAAAAAATTCTCCTGTGGAAATATCCAGAAAGGCAAGACCATACTTCTCACTGGCGAGGTGTATGGCCGCAAGGAAATTATTGGAACTGAGGTCAAGTAATTTATCGTTTGTGGCTGTGCCCGGGGTTACCATTTCTGTTACACCCCTTTTTACGATCCCTTTTGCTGTTTTGGGATCTTCGAGCTGGTCGCAAATGGCAACCCTGTAGCCTGCTTTTACAAGTTTATGCAGGTAGGTATCTATGGCATGATGAGGAAAACCTGCCAGTTCATTTTCAGATGCCGAGCCGTTGTTTCTTTTGGTTAGGGTGATGCCTAGTACCTGCGAGGCAATGATGGCATCCTGACCAAAAGTTTCATAAAAATCACCCACCCTGAACAACAGGATCGCATCAGGATATTTCGCTTTGATCGCCTTGTGCTGCTGCATCAAAGGCGTTTCGGTGGTGGTCTTCTGCTTACTCATGACTCAATCAACAAAAATAGGCGCCCATACCCGGAAATCCCTGTTGTATTTCTCATTTTTTATCCACGTTTCAACAAGCCTACATTTGCATCAAATTAGTAGAATGCGAAAGCTTTCAATGGAGGAGTTGAACCGGAAATCGGTGGAAGAATTCAGGCAGTCTGAAAAAATGCCGGTGATTGCTGTTTTAGAGAATGTAAGAAGCGCATATAATGTAGGAAGTGTATTCAGGACAGCTGATGCTTTTCTGCTGGAAGGTATTTACCTCATTGGTTATACAGCTTTTCCTCCGCACAAGGAGATCAAAAAAACTGCTTTGGGTGCGGAAGACACCGTGCATTGGAAACATTTTAAACATTCCGCTGATGTAATTGCAGAACTGAAACAGCTGGGATATAAGATATTTGCCGTAGAACAGGCGGAGAACAGTTATAAACTTCATACCACAGGCGTTGAAAGGGGAGAAAAGATAGCCGTGATCTTTGGAAATGAAGTAACGGG
>CBIHLW010000214.1:0-5523 GCA_966210755.1 uncultured bacterium | reverse complement strand
TTTTTAATGGTGAATAAAGACCTTTTGCAATGGCAGTTGTTCGATGGATCAAGACCCGAAATTTTCAGTTCGGCAAAAGGAGAAATGGTTTACCTCAGGAGGAAGCAATAGCTATTATCCGGCTTCACAGCCCTTAGCCAATGGCTATAGGTGGCTACCATTTATCCTCGTCAGAAATGGAATCATCCGGAGGTGTTGAAATCTTATCTTTCTCTTTTTGCACCTGCCGGGCTATCAACATACCGGCAATAAGAATGGCGGCATCTTCATCAGGATGTTCAGACAAATAACCTTTTAGTTTCACTTCATCTACATCCACTTTATATAGCAATTGGATAAGCTTGTTAAAATCATTCAGCAATAAATGATTAATATAAAATATCAAATGATCTTTGAGCCTGGATCTTTCAAAAATGTCTGATTCCTTTACAATGGCTGACAGAACGGAATCTAGTGGAGGATCTTTCTCAGTCATTGGCAAATATCAATTTATCCTCGTAAATAACCACTAATCCCAAAGAACCAAAACACCTACGAATACCATCGTATACTTGTTCTGATTACACCAACGCTATGAAGAAAATATCTATTATCGCCCTCTTTTCGGCCATTTCCATGCTGGGTTTGGCACAGGGGAGCATAAAAGGAAAATTAATGGATACCGCTTCCAGACAGGCATTAGGACTGGCAACGGTTACCATTTTTAAAGCTGCAGATACGGCATTGGTAACTTACAGGCTCAGCAACCCCGATGGAGAATTCAAAGTTCCCAACCTGCCATTGAATGTGGAACTGAGAGCAGTGATTTCTTATTCGGGGTTTGAAGCCTATAGAAAGGAATTCACTTTGATCAATCAGGAAACAGTTGATTTCGGCACCATTGCCATGACAACCAGCACAAGTTCCCTGGAAGAGATCCTGGTAATAGCCGAACGGCCACCTGTAACCGTTAAAAGCGATACCATTGAATTCAATGCATCATCATTCAAAACATTACCCACTTCACTTGTTGAGGATCTTTTGAAAAAATTACCAGGTATCCAGATCGATCCTGATGGAAATATTTTCGCCAATGGAAAAAGAGTGAACAGGATACTGGTTGATGGAAAAGCGTTTTTCGGAGATGATCCAAAAATGGCAACACGGAATCTTCCGGCCAATGTTATTGACAAAGTGCAGGTGACCACCGATAAGGATGAGGAAAACAGGAATATCACTGGAGATCTTACAGATATTGGACAGGTGATCAACCTTACGCTAAAAAAAGGAGTGAAGAAAGGCTGGTTTGGAAAACTGTACGCGGGTGCAGGAACAAAAGAAAGATATGAAATAGGCGGTATCGCAAATATCTATCGCGATACCATGCAACTAAGCCTGATAGGTTTCAGCAACAATATAAACAGGAGTGGTTTTTCCATGAAGGAGGTGCAGGACCTTGGTGGATTCAACAGAAGCGGAACCAACTCAATGATGGTGATAAGCCGGGGCGGCCAGACCGGTTTCGCTATCAATGGAATTAATTTTGGAGGAACCGAGCAGGGTATTACAACCACTTCAGGAATTGGTTTCAATCTTAACCATGCACCTGACAGAAAAAAGTCATTTTTTCTCCAGTACTTTTTTGGCAACGTCAGAAATTTTGTTGACCAGACTACAAATAACCAGCAGTTTTTTAATGATACCATTCTGAACAACAGATCGGTCACGGCAAGTCAAAAAAGGATCTTCAACCATACGGTAAGTGCCGGAGGTAGTTTTAAGCCAGACAGTTTAACGGACATCAACTTCAGGTCGGGCTACACCTATTCAACAACTGATGAAGATATTGATGCCATCTCCCGGATGGAAAATAACCATGCAGGGCTCATTAGCCAGGGAACGGGGAACAGGTTCAATAATTTTTATTCGAACAGGTATAATCATTCATTATTCCTGACAAGGCGTTTCGGGGCCAAAAAAGGCAGATCGCTGAACATCAATAATTTTGTAACTTATAATAATAACCTTAACCGTTATCTTACCGAAACCGACCTGGAATACTTCCTGCCTTTGCACAGGTTAGAAGAATATGACAGGCTAAGGCGACAGGATAATCCTAACCTCTCTATAAACAGCAGTGCCAGCATAGCTGAACCAATTGGGAAAAAATTTACGGCCAGGTTTACTTTGCGTTATGATTTTGCAAGAGACCAGCAGGATATTGGCATTTATGACAAGGACATGGCAACATCCAAATATGAGTTACTCGATTTTGCACAAAGTACAGGCTTAACAAGGACACTGAAAAAATTCAGCACTTATGCAGGGCTTTCATACAAGATCAAAAAACTAACGCTAACTGCCGGTTTGAGTGCGCAGTGGCAGGATATTGATAATGCGTTTAAGAACATACCTTATCCCGTTAACTTTCACCTCTTCGATTTTGTTCCAGGCGCTTCCATTCAATGGAAACAATTATCGGGTCATTACAATTTGAATGTAAATGCCCCACAGAGCCAATACCTGGTGCCGGTTCCTGACAGTACCAACCCATTTATGGTGAGAGTAGGTAATCCCTATTTGAAACCTTCAAGACAACACCAGTTTTATATCAGTAATTTTAATTTTTTCCAGGCGAGTGGCACCAGCATAAACTTCTTTATCAACGGAAGCTTTACGGACAACGATGTTGTGATGAAAAGAACCGTTAATGCAAATGGAACACAGGTTGATTCGGCTGTAAATGCCAACGGATCCGTTCAGTTTTATTCCAGTGTTGGCTTTGGAAAGGAATTCAAAAATAACCAGAAGTTCATTTTTTCATTCCGCTTCAGCCCTTATGTAAATTTCAACAGAAGGCAGATCATAGTTAACAATAACACCGGTACTGCAAGTACTTTTGGATTTGGGCCCAATCTGAATTTTGGTCTGAACTGGAACGACATTGTTGAATTCCGGCCCGTGTATAGTCCGGGCATCAGTAAAACAACCTACACCGATGCTGCATTTAATGATATAAAGATCATCAATCATTATCTGGAAGCAGAGCTGATCGTGCGCTGGCCAAAGAAACTGATCTGGGAAACCAACATTGCCTACCGCAACAGCAACCAGATGGCACCGGGCATACCAAAAACAAATGTGCTGTGGAATGCCGCTGTTACACTGATGATGATGAAAGGCGATGTGGGTTTACTGAAACTAAGTGTATATGACCTGCTTGACCGCAACAACGGCGTTTACCGCTATGCTTACCTGAACCAGATCATAGACAGCCAGACTAATGTATTAAAGCGTTATGCCCACCTCTCCTTCACCTATAATATAAGGAACATGGGAGCACCTAAAAAAGTGGGTGGCAGGGACAGGTTGTTTTTGTTCTGAATATTGTTGTTTTAAGGGTAACATTTCTCTTTCAACAATTGACACTGGTTAATCTTTGTTGAATTTAATATTTTTCCACTACGCCCAGTCCAAATAGCGCAAAGTCATATTTAGCGGGGTCGTTGGGATCGAATTTTTTAAGGTTGCCGGTTAATTCAACTGCCGTTAGCCAGTCAGGCTGTTTTCTTTTGATCAGGCCGAACCGTTTGGCCACGCGGGCAACGTGAAGATCAACCGGGCAAATTAACTGGGAAGGCCGGATGTTTTCCCAGATCCCGAAATCAACTCCACAGTTATCTTTTCTAACCATCCATCTTAAGAACATGTTCAGCCTTTTGCAGGTTGAATTTTTCTGAGGCGAGGCTATATGTTTCCTGGTTCTTGGAGGTGCATCCGGTAAGGAAAAAAAATATTGATGAAATCCTGTCAGCGCTTTTTCTACATTCTGGTCATTGTCATCCATCCACCTTGTAAATGCTGTTTCTAGACTCTGATGATAACTGTAATGATATTTAAAAAATTCAATGAAGTACAACAGGTCGGTTGCATTGAAGGTGCGATGACAGAAAGGAAGCAATCTTTTCAGATCGGTTGTATTATGATGCAAACAAAAATCATAAGGAGCATTATCCATCATTTGAATAAGCTCACGGCTTTTTCTAATAATAATGGTACGTTTGCCCCAGGCAAAGATGGCTGCGAAAAAACCTGCAATTTCTATGTCCTGCTTTTTTTTAAAAGAATGAGGTATGGAAACCGGATCATGTAAAATAAATGATGGCTGATTGTACTCAACGGTCTTTCTATCCAGAAAATTTTTTAAATCATGCTTCAGCATGGCCATACTATGGATGCAATAATACAATGTTTAATGTGCGCAGGTAATTTAAAAGAAAGGGATAATGATCATCCCCTGTGAGTATAGCGATCGTTTTTCCCTGGTGCTTATCCACCACAGCTTTAATGCGTTCCATCATTTTTTGATTTCTTTCCCTGTAAAATTCCAACATGGCCGCATACCTGGTATCACCTAATCGGGTTTGCAGGCAATTGTAATAGGCTTTTATTAACAGGGTATCCTTTGATTGTAAAATTGATGAAAGGGATGATGCTTTCAATATGGACAATCTCTGGTCATTGTATTCATTGCAAAGGCCTGCTGCGGCATTATTCAAACTATCAGCTGCCAACTGTTTTTCCATTTGTTTTACTGCCGATATCTCCTTCCAATAGTTTCCGGGAATGGTTTTCTTTTCAATGTCAGCACCCAGCCAGTCAAAGCCCTCAATGGCAGTATTCGGAAACCAATAACGCATCATCCACATTTCATAAGGATAATTGATCTTCAGATAGCCTGTATCGGCATTCACATCTTCGTCCCGTATCTCTACAGCAATCACCGATGGTTGAATTGCTGAAACAATATGTTTTAATGAATCATAACTGTATTGATGGTTGATACGGTGAAGGCCGTGTATGGTAGGTATCAATACAACCTTTGTTTGTGACATTATTGAGGATCCGGCAACGGCCAGCGCCACTATTAATAAAGCGGTCCTTCTGGATATTTGCAAAAATGCTTTCAACGGTAACTTGTTTTTACGAAATCGAGGATCTTTTCTGCAAACCATTGCGGCTCTTCCTGGAATGGAGCGTGCCCGCCTATATAATGCACAGTTGCCTGGTTGGGAAAACGGAAGCTTTTATAATGATCCACACCTATTGCATAATCCTTTTCACCTCTCATTACCAATACAGGACATTTGATCTTTGCTGATAAAGGAGTGAAGTCTTCCCAGTAATCTGGCACGCTCCAGATAACAGATGCAAAATGCCGGTTGAATTTCCCCGAAGAAAGCGTAACAGAATCATTGAACTTCTTTTCAAAGGCATTCCGGTACATAAGCTTATACCAGAGATTCCGTTCACTTAAAAGTTCATGCACCATACCTACCCTTTCAATCAGGGGTTTTGAACTATCTACATAGGCTCTCTTATCACGGATGTCCAGTTCGGCCAGTCCAAACTCCAGATGGCTTTTCATGGAAGCTTCCATATTAAGTGTTCCATGAATGATCATCAGTCCTTTTATTGCATTAGGGTGATGACCGGCATAATTGGTCAAGAGTATCCCACCAAATGAATGTCCCATTAACATCC
>CBIHLW010000213.1:0-5526 GCA_966210755.1 uncultured bacterium | reverse complement strand
ATATTACAGTTGGGACAAAATCCCATGGTCGAGGTATTTATGTCATAATTCAGATTGTTATGGTTTCAACAACCTACTGCGTTTTATTGACTCTTATGGAATGAGAAATGTTGAAGTCAATGGAAATAGACAAAGTAATGATGATATAGAAAGGAACAGAAACAAAGCTCAAGCTTGTAGGGCATTCTCATAGCGTATCATCCTTCAGTTTCCAAAACAAAAGAACAAAGAAGAAGCAGGTAAGAAAACCTGTTTATCTTTAGACTGTTAATTATTTAATTATGTACAGATACATGTTGTTCATGGCCCTGATTTCCCTAATGTCCTGCACTACTACAAAATTTTATGTTGTAAGGCATGCAGAGAAAGAAACCAATACGATGTCCGGTGATGTGCCCTTGTCGGAAGCCGGCCGTCAAAGGGCTGAGGCATTGAAAGAATTGCTCAGGGACAAAAAAATAGGAACCGTTTATTCTACAAATTATATCCGCACAAAATCTACCGCACAACCATTGGCCGATGCGGTTGGTGTTACCGTGCAGGTGTACGATCCGCGGGATTCTACATTTATCAACCGGATCATCAATACCGGAAACAAAGACAGCGAGGGCAATATGCTGATCGTCGGACATTCCAACACGGTTGATGATATCGTCAATAAACTGATGAATGACACCATGGTTCCCGGAGATCTTCCGGAATCACAATATGGTGACCTGTTCATAGTGAAAAGAAAAGGAAAGAAGTTCAGTTTTGAGAAAAAACATTTTGGGAATTGATATCAAACTTCAGTATGAATGCGAGGCATTGGCAACAGCTCTCGGTTCTGGAATAACTCCCCGCATTTAGTTCACTGACTTTGAACTTTGAACTTTAAACTGAACTAATACAGAATTAAATTCAACATTCAATATGTATGCGGAGGCATTGCCAACAGCTCTCCGGATCTGGAATAACTCCCCGCATTTAGTTCACTGACTTTGAACTTTGAACTTTGAACTTTAAACTTTAAACTTTGAACCGCACTAAGACTCTCTTTCTCCATTAAAATTCTCCAGCTCATGTGCTACTGCAGTTAAGAAGGTAGCGCCCAGGCTTCCATCAACGATCCTGTGATCGTAGCTCATAGATAAATACATCATATGCCTGATGGCAATGCTGTCACCATGTGGGGTTTCTACCACAACCGGTCTTTTCTTGATGGCGCCAACCGCGAGTATGGCTACCTGTGGCTGGTTGATGATTGGGGTTCCCATCAAACTTCCGAATGTACCTACATTCGTTAAGGTGAAAGTGCCATCGGCAATATCTTCCGGTCTTAATTTACTGTTCCGTGCACTGTCGGCAAGATGATTCACCCGCTTGGCCAGTCCAACGAGGTTGAGCTGGTCTGCATTCCTGATAACCGGTACAATCAGGTTACCGGTGGGCAGTGCAGTTGCCATACCAATATTGATATCTTTTTTTACAATGATATTATTGCCTTCAAGAGAGCTGTTGATCAATGGGAATTTTTTGATACAGCGCACAATGGCCTCAATAAAAAGAGGGGTGAAGGTGATCTTTGTATTTTCTCTTTTTTCAAATTCCTTTTTAACCTTATTGCGCCACATCACAAGATTTGTGACGTCAGCTTCCGTAAAAGAAGTTACGTGCGGACTTGTGTGTTTACTCCTCACCATATGTTCCGCAATCATTTTCCGCATGCGGTCCATTTCAATCACCTCCACATTTCCGGTATAGGCAGCCACCTCACGTGATGGTTCAACTTTCTCCATGGGGATCACCATATTTTGCTGCTGCTCCTGACGCTGACCCGCGGGCCTGGATATTTCAGCCTTCCCGGATCGCTTATCATGTACAAACTGTAGGATATCTCTTTTAGTGACCCTGCCTTCATTTCCGGTGCCCGCTATTTTTTCCAGCTCCGACATGCTAACACCTTCCTGGGCCGCGATATTTAAAACCAGGGGCGAATAAAAACGGCTTCCATTCACCTGCCCCTGTGAGGCTGCGGCTGTATAATGATGCGAAGCTGTTGAAACCGGCTCCTGGAAACTTTCTTCCTGTATGGGAACATCCTTTGTCTGTACAGGTACAGACGAGGGTTGTGTGCCGTTATTTGATTCAGCGGCGCCAGTTTTTACCCTTGCAATAACAGTTCCAACGGGAACTACATCATTCACATTAAACAAAACCTCAGCGATCACTCCCTCGGCAGTGGATGGAACCTCGCTGTCTACTTTATCGGTAGCTATCTCCAGCACAGTTTCATCCATCTTCACCTGGTCGCCAGGTTGTTTATGCCATTTTAGAATGGTAGCTTCCATAATACTTTCGCCCATCTTAGGCATTACCAGGTCAACAGTTGCCATATGTGAATTTTAAGTTCATAGTTCCAGGTTCAAAGTTCAAAGTTCCCTCTAAGTTCAAAGTCACTGTTTCAATAGATGAGGAAGTTCAGAATTTAATGCACTGACTTTGAACTTTGAACTCCTGACTTTGAAATCCTGACTTTTAACTCCCGACTTTGAACTATTTATTCCGGGCCAAAAATAAGGATTGCGCACTTAATGCGGACTTTAGACTTCCTGCTCCTGAATAAACCTGTAAAGCATGGTTAGTGCCGTATGTGCAGTCATTTCAATATTTCTTTTCCGGTCGAACCGGAAGAAAGTTTTGAGGGTTTTGATTTTCCGGTGATTGCCCACCGCTATCCATACCGTACCCGCAGGTTTTTCCAGCGTACCTCCACCAGGGCCCATGATCCCCGAAGTGGCAATGGCATAATCCGTTTTCATTGTTTTTAAAATGCCTTCAGTCATTTCTTTCACTGTCTGTTCACTTACCGCACCCCATTGGTCAAGGGTGGACCGTTTTACATGGAGCAGGTCTTCCTTGGCTTCATAGGCATATGATACAACCGAACCATTATAGATATCAGAAGCGCCGGCTATGAAGGTAAGCAGATGGGCAATATATCCTCCTGTGCAACTTTCTGCAGTAGCCACTGTTTTATTTCCTGATCTTAATAACCTGCTCACGGCTTCCTCAATTGGGATGTCTTCTTCAGCCACGATCCAATTTGTAATCAGGGGTTTTAATAAATTAAAATACCGGTCGATCTCTTTTTGAGCTTCTTCTTTATGATCCATTCTTACAGTAAGCCGCAGTCTTACCAATCCATATGCCGGCAGGTAGGCAAGTTTTATATGCCGGGGTAAATGGGTTTCGTATTCCTGAATGGTTTCTGCAAGCATGGATTCTCCAATGCCTGAGGTCAGTAATGTTCTATGCAATACGGCCGGTAGTTCCAGTACTTCCTTCAGCCTGGGTATGACGCTGTCTGTCATGAGACCCTTCATTTCGTGGGGTACTCCGGGCAGGGATATAAAAATAGTGGAGCTGTTATTTAAGCTGTCCCGTTCTTTGTCTCTTTCCGGTCCCCACCACATTCCTGGCGCGGTTCCTCTTTTATTTTGCAATACAATGCAATTGGAAGGCACTTCGGCCTGCCTGAGATTGCGTTCAATCAGTGGCCGGCCAATCTTTGTGAAGATATCAGTTACATTCCGCAATGCTTCCCCGTCAATTGCCAGACTGGTATTAAAGAATTCGCATAGTGTTGGTTTGGTTATATCATCAGCGGTTGGTCCGAGTCCGCCGGTTATGATGATGATATCGTTTTCATCTGCCTCGGCTTTTAAAACACCAAGAATTTCTTCTCTTACATCTCCTACAGCAATCCTTTTCTTCACCCATATCCCGATCTTATTTAATTCCTGTCCAATGAACGCGCTGTTGGTATCAATGGTTTGTCCAATCAATAGTTCATCACCAATGGTTATTATAGAAGCATTCACATCTTTCATGTATGAAACACTTAATTTTAACGCAATGTACGAAGCCATGAAAAGATTCTTTGCCTGTTTCCTGTTCACCATTATGGTATTTACCTCCGGAGCCCAGTCCATTCATTCAAAACTTGCAAAAGCTTATGCGGTCTTTGCATCAGATCCTCAATTGAAAAATGCAATGGCATCATTGTATGTGGTAGATGCTGCAACAGGCCAACCGGTGTTTGATAAGAACGCTCAAATTGGGCTGGCGCCTGCATCCACCCAAAAGATCATAACCGCTGCAACAGCATATGAATTGCTTGGAAAAGATTTTCGCTACCAGACAAAATTTGGATATTATGAATACTTGAATGATCATCAATCCAACAATGGAATTTACATCCGGGGCTCGGGAGATCCGACCCTTGGAAGCTGGCGCTGGCCCAATACTACCGAGTCATCGGTGATGAATAGATTACTCAGTGCCCTGCGGGAAAAGAATATCCTGAATGTTACTTCATTTATTCTTGATAATAATAACTGGGAAGCGGAAACCATTCCTGGTGGATGGGTATGGGATGATATAGGGAATTATTATGGCGCCGGTGCTGGCATCATTAACTGGAGGGAGAACCAGTACGACCTGGTGTTGAGATCAGGTGAGGAAAAAGGTGCTGAAGTGAAAGTTGTAAAAACAGTTCCTTATTTATATAATTATGAGATCAGATCCATGGCAACTGCAGCAGCAAAGGGCACGGGCGACAACGCCTATATCTATTTTCCGGTGGGCAGTTCACATGCGGTGGTCAGAGGTACCATACCCGCTGGTGAAAAAAGCTTCACCATTTCAGGTGCCATGCCATCAGGAAGCAGGCAGTTTGTAGAAACCATCAGCGATTCGCTGATAAAAAATGGAATACAAAATAAAAACAGGGGAGTTGCAGACCTGAATACACAATTTTCAAAACAGGTGGAGATCAAATATTTTCATACGGAAACATCACCGCCTTTAGACAGCATCAGTTACTGGTTTTTGAGACGCAGTATCAATCTTTATGGCGAAGCACTTGTGAAGACCATGGCAGCGCAGGATTCAAAAACAGCCAGCACGGAAAACGGTGCGGACCTTGTACGTGATTTCTGGTCGAAAAAAAATATGGGCATCAGCAAAACAGAATTGAATCTGCATGACGGTTCGGGTCTTTCTCCATTGAACCGCACCACCACACATGCGCAGGTGGCCATTCTTCAATATGCCGCAAAGCAACCCTGGTTCAATAGTTATTACCATGGTTTTCCTGAATTCAATAACATGAAAATGAAAAGCGGTACCATCAGTGGTGTGAAAGGTTTTTGCGGATACCATACATCCGCATCCGGGAAGGAATACATATTTTCTTTCCTGGTAAATAATTATAACGGGTCCTCTTCTTCACTGGTGAAGAAAATGTACCTGGTGCTCGATCAGTTGAAATAGGAGCGAATTGAAGTACTTCCCGGAACAGGTATCAACCCGCATCCAATAAACTATAAATAAAAAGAAATGAAAACACAGAATTATAAGAACCATACACGACTTGTTCCCTGGTATCACGGATTTACTTTGCCTGCTTTGCTGGTATTGATATTCGGAGCCATCTGGAACCTTGTTTACAGTACTGAAGCCAATTATTACGATGCTTTATTA
>CBIHLW010000212.1:0-5571 GCA_966210755.1 uncultured bacterium | reverse complement strand
GAGTAAGGCCAGCTCACCACCGGATTTGGAATAATTCATTTTATTGGCACTGAAGAAAGCAAAGGACATGGCAATGATAACCGGAATGGAAGCCAGCCGCGTAAACAATCCAAGAATGACAAAGGCCGCGCAAAAGAATTCTGCAAAAACTACAAGTGAAAGGGATGTGGTAGAACCAATGCCCAAAGGATCTGCAAAGCTGTTTGACTTTTGGCTGAAGTGTTTGATCTTATCGAATCCGTGGTTCACTAACATTAAACCGCCGATGCCTAACCGAAAAAGAAGCATGGCAAAAGAAAAAGTATTGTCGGAAACCCTGGTGTTGAATAATTTTTTCATAGATATTTTAAATAAGTGCCGCAAGTTTACGTCAAAATCAAATGAAGTGCATCATTTGCAGTTATTTTGTTAAACGTTCCCGGCTGTTTTAATTTTGTGACGTTCTTTGGAATGATGTTTGGCCGCCCTTAAAATAATTAGAATCTTTACAACGTTATGCACCCAACGGTTAAAGGACCTCTTATGAAGAAACTTCTGTTACCGCTCCTGTTCTCTGCTTTCTCATTCTTTTGTTTTTCCCAGAAAACCTATCATTTTAATGATCCGCAGGAAAAGTTCAATGAAGCAAAAGAATACTTTCAGAAAGGTCAATACAACCTGGCCTATCCGATTTTGAAAGAACTGCAACAATCACTGAAGGAAACCGATAAAGTAAACAATCCCGTTGTTTCCCAGGAGATCCGGTATTATACAATTGCCAGTGCGTTAATGCAGAATGAAGACAAGGCCGAAGATGATGCGCTTGAATTTATAGAGATCGTAAAAAATAATGCCCGCGTCCAGATGATGAGCTTTCACCTGGCTGAATTTTATTTCCGCAATCAAAGGTTTTCTGATGCGGTGGGCTTGTATGAACAGGCTAATATCGCCAATCTCAATAACCGTGAAGTGGCTGATATGAAATTTCACCAGGGTTATTCCTATTTCACCATGCAGAGGTTTGCTGATGCCAGGCCCCTGCTGGATGCCATACGGCAGGTAACGGATGATCCCAATTATATAGATGCCAATTATTATTATGGATTCATTGCCTTTCGCGACCGTAATTACGGGGAAGCACTTGAAAGTTTTAAGGTGGTTGAAAATGAACCGCAATATGAGTCGATCGTTCCATTTTACATTGCTCAGATATATTATGTGCAGGGAAGAAAGGAGGAAGCCATTGCTTACGCCGAAAATAAGATCCAGAAAGGACAAACACAATATTATGACCTCGAGCTGAAACAACTTCTTGGTCATGCATATTTTGAGAAAAAGGACTGGGCAAAAACCGCAACCTATCTTAGTGATTATGTGAACCGTTCTGCAAAAGTGAGGCGTGAAGACCTTTATGAACTGAGTTATGCCTATTATCAAACCAGCCAGTATGGAAAAGCTATTGAAGGCTTCAAACAATTAAGTGGCAAGGAAGATTCGCTGAGCCAGCATGCTATGTATCTCCTCGGAGATTCCTATCTGAAAACCAATCAGAAAGCCAACGCAAGAAATGCATTTCTTTTTAGTGCTTCTAATAACAGCAACCTGGTACAAAGAGAGATCTCAAGATTCAATTATGCCAAGCTTTCTTATGAACTTGGTTACCAGGATGAAGCATTAAAGAGCCTTCGCAGTTTTTTAAATGATTATCCTTCTACCCAGTACAGGGATGAAGCGGTTGAATTGCTGGTTGGTGCACTGGCCAATACAAATAATTACCGCGACGCCCTTACCTTGCTGGAAGGTATTCAGTCTCCATCAGCCAGTGTAAGAAGGTTAATGCCAAGAATACTGTATGGCCGTGCTACAGAACTAATCAATGATGGGCGCCTGGCAGAAGCAGATGCCATGCTTGACAGGGCCTTGAAAGATCCCAACAATGCAGCCATACTGCCTTTTGTCAATTTCTGGAAAGGAGAACTGGCCTACAGGGATAACAATATTGACGATGCCATCAGGTACTATCATGCTTACCTGAATGCAGGAGCTCCCACATCGGGTGAGGCCAATGCAAGGAATGTAAAATACAATCTGGGTTATACTTATTACCGCAAGGAAAATTATCCTGTAGCAAAAACATACTTTGAGCCACTGGCCACTAATGTTTCTTTAAGCTCCGATCCCCTCACTCAGGATGCATAGATAAGAACAGCGGATGTGAACTTTATGAGCAGGAATTATGTGCAGGCTAAGACCATGTATGACAATGTGATCAGGTTTTCCTGGCCGGCCGAGGATTATGCAACATTTCAAAAGGCCATGATAGCAGGCATCACCAATCCAACCGAAAAAATAAATCTGCTCAATACCATGATGCGCAAATTTCCACAGTCAAGCCTGGTGGGAGATGCCAATATGGAAATTGCCAATACCTATCTTTCCGATGAAAGATTCCGCGAGGCCATGCCTTACCTGAATAATATTATCAGTGCAACCGGTAATACCAGCCTGAAGCCACAGGCCTATTTAAAACTTGGAGTGGCTTATCATAATTCAAACAACATTGATAATGCTGTATCGCAATACACGCATATCCTGAAAAATTATACAAATTCGCCTGAGGCTGAATCTGCGCTGAATAACCTCCGGGTTCTTTATTTAGAGCAGGGAAGGCCGGATGCCTATGCGGAAGCAGCGCGGCAGGCAGGCAAACCGCTGTCTGTAAACACAGAAGACTCACTCACATTTGCCGCAGCTGCCATACAATATGATAATGGTAATATGAGTGCAGCATTGAATTCATTCAATAATTATCTGCAGCGTTTTCCCAATGGAAGTTATTCAACCGATGCCAATTATTTCCGTGCTGAGATTTATGGAACCAGTAAGGACTGGACCAATGCATTAAGCAGTTATGGCATAGTTGCAGAAAGAGCGCCAAACGAATTTGCTGAAAGGGCCATATTGCAGGCCGCAAGGATCTATTTTTTTGAGATAAAGAATTATGCTGAAGCGGAAAAATATTATGCCCAGCTCAAACAGGTAACGGCAAGTCAGGAAAACCGGCTGGAAGCCATGCGTGGATTACTTAGAAGTCAGTACCAGCAACAAAAATGGAGTGATGCGGTAACCAATGCAAAAGACCTGATAGCCCAAAAAGGAAGTAGTGTTGACGATAAGTCCCTGGCCAATATGGCTATTGGTAAATCAGCTCAGATCAGTGGGGAATATGATGTGGCTATCAATTCCTTTAAACAGGTGGTTGCTGTAAATAAAGCAGCGCTTGCAGCAGAGGCCCGGTACGAGATCGCCAATACCTGGCTTATGACCGGCAGGCTTACTGATGCTGAAAAAGCCGGATTTGAGGTCATCAACAAATCAGGCTCATACGACTGGTGGGTAACCAAAGCATATATATTATTGGGAGATGTTTATTTCAGGCAAAAGGATTATTTCAATGCCAAAGCAACTTTTCAGAGCGTAGTGGAGAACAGCCTGAATGCCGAACTGAAAGCTGAAGCACAGTCCAAACTTGATAAAGTAATTGAAGAAGAAAACAGGAACAGTAAAGTAAACGGAGAAGAATGAAACCAGTAACCCATTTTATTTTTTGTAAGCACAGCCCAATCAATCATATGAGATCTGCCATCCTACTTTCATTTTTTGTTTTAACGGCAACAATATTATCAGCGCAGGATACGCCAGGAAAAAGAGGAGTGAATATCACTTCCACTTTTAAGCCAAGCCTGAAGGAAGCTGCCAAGATCAATTTCAATGCAACGCCTCCGGTTTCTGATACCACCAGGCCAACATTGCAATACCAGATACCAAACCAGAACCTGAATTTTACTTTTCAGCCAGGTTCACTCAAGCCCCTTGCCCTGCAGGTGGATAGTGGCGGTAACTGGTCAAATGAAAGTTATGTAAAGGTGGGATACGGAAGCCTTAAAACACCCTATGCCCAGGCAGGAATTTCATTTGGGGATGGTAAAAATGCAGGACTGAACATTTATGCCAAACACCATTCATCAAAAGGCAGGATCCCATTGCAGGATTATAGCAACAGTTCCGTTGACCTGACGGCATTCTTTAAGGCTGCAAAGAATATGGAATGGAATATCAGGTTTGGCGGATTCCAGGAGATCTATAATAAATATGGCTTTGAACCAAAAACCCTTGTATTTCCCATTGATTCTACCGAAGTAAGATATCAGACCTGGAGAAGCAGGGCCAGCTTCAGGAATATCAATAAAACTGAATTTGGACTATCCTACGCTCCCGAGGTGAGGGTTGATCTGTTCCACGATCAGTTAAGTAATTCTGAAACCAATAGTTATTTGCACCTGCCGCTTCAAAAATCTATCGGAGAAAAATTTGCGGTGGAACTTGCTTTTACGGGTAGCCTATCCCGTTATAAACCCGGAAACAGCGCCACTGTTGGCAATAATTATTTTGCTTTTTCACCTTCCTTCTTTTTTAAGCAGTCTAACGTAAATGTGCAGGCTGGTATCAGGCCATCATGGGATAATGGGGCATTTAAGCTTTTTCCCAATGTGATGATGGAGTTTAATGCCAGGGACCTTGATTTCTCTTTCCAGCTGGGCTGGACAGGTCAGATGCGCAATTCGGGATTCCAGTACCAGGCTTCCATGAATCCATGGATCTATGCACCTGAAACAGTTTATAATACCTGGGTTGAAGAAAGATACGCGGGTATTAAAGGAGCAGTGGGTGATCACTTCAATTATAGTGCAAAGGTTGCCATGAATATTTTGAATAACCAGCCTTTGTTTGTAAATGATACCGCCTATGGTAAATCATTTGTTTCCATGAAAGAATCTGAACTCAGGGTTTTTAATATAGGCGGAGAACTGGGATATACGGTTGGAGAAAAATTTTCTGTGGTATCCAATTTAAGCCTGAACCAGTTTAAATTGAAAGATCATGACAAAGCCTGGGGATTATTGCCGCTTGAATGGAAAACCACCATGAAGGTACAGGTATTGAAAGACCTGTATGTGAACAGCATCCTGTATGCATTTGACGGTCCCTGGTCAAATACAAAGGATGGCAGAAAAAACCTGCCTGCCGCCATGGACCTGAGTGCCGGTGTTGAATTCAGGGTGGTGAAAAACATAAAACTATGGGCGCAATTCAATAATATTTTTAATAAAGAATACCAGCGCTGGAACCAATAGCCGGTTTATGGCTTCAACTTTTTGGGCGGAGTTGTATTTTCGTTCGCTCAAAAGAATTAAAGTGTTATCCATTTTTACCAAATATCTAGTTCAGTACGGCCGGGTGTGTATACCGGGGGTAGGAAATTTTGAACTGGTTTGCCAGTCACCACAACTGGATGTGGCAGACCAGTTGTTCAGGCCACCATTTTATATTACCAGGTACAATCCACAGTATAATTTATCTGAACACCAGTCGGAATATTTTGCCAGTTCCATTCAGGCTGAAAAAAACGAAACCGCCAACGAAATGATTTTATTCGGTGAAAAATTGAAAAAAAGGATTGAAGCGGCACCTTTTCAGTGGAATGGCTTTGGTACGCTAAAGTCAAGGTCGAGCGAGATCCTGTTTGAAGCC
>CBIHLW010000211.1:0-5580 GCA_966210755.1 uncultured bacterium | reverse complement strand
GCAAATAGCAGCACCGTAAACTGCTAAAAGATTATAAGCGTTGAACTCTCCTATCAACCTGAAGTGTACCTCCTGCTCGTTCACAGTCATCACTAGTCCTGTAAGTATATTTTCAAGGATCCTGCCTTTAAAATCTGCCATGGTTTTCAGGCTATAAGTAAACTGACGCGCCGCTGTGTTCTGCAACATCACGCTGCCTCTTTTATCATCAACGTTGGTAATGGCAAATGCAGATGAATTTAAATTATCAAAGAATGCTTTTTTGGCTTTTATGTATTCATCAAATGTTTTGTGATAATCAAGATGGTCGTGCGTGATATTACTGAATATGGCGCCCCTGAATTCAAGTCCTGCAATTCTTTTCTGGTGAATGGCATGGGAGCTCACTTCCATAAAGGCATACGCACATCCCTCATCCACCATTTGTTTTAATAATTCATTCAGGCTGACCGGATCCGGAGTTGTATGGGTAGATGGAATGATGACGCCAGCTACCATATTTTCAACTGTACTGATTAAACCACATTTATACCCGAGGCAGGTGAATAACTTATACAGGAGTGTTGCGATCGTTGTTTTTCCATTGGTACCTGTAACTCCTACCAGCTTTATTGTATTGGTTGGCTGGTCAAAATAGTTATGGGCCATCAACCCGGCGGCTTCTGCACAATCATTGACCTGTACATAAGTAATGCCTTCACGGGCATCGCGAATTTGCTCACACACAATTGTAGATGCTCCCAGCGCAATGGCTTTATCTATAAACTCATGACCATCCACGGCAGAACCCCTTACAGCAATAAATACGTTGCCTGGTACAATTTTCCTGGAATCGGTTTGCACGCCGGTAATATCAACATCAGTATTCCCCGACAATGCAGATGTTCGCACCTTGTATAATATGTCGCTTAATTTTTTCAATTCAATAAAAGGGTTACAGTTTTATTTTTATTGATAGCAGATCCGGCTAATACATCCTGAGCTACTACTTTTCCCCTGCCCTGCACTTCAACTTTTAAATCCAGGCTTTCCAGAACATATAATGCATCTTTCAATGTCATATTTATTACACTGGGCATTACGTTTTCAGTAACAGAAATTGATTTCAATACCCGTGTTTGATCGTTGTTATAAAGATGTAACCAGTTATTCCTGTTTGAAGAATCCGTAAAGGGGACCTTCATAGTGGTTAATATGTTTTTCACATCTTCGGAATGACCTGCATACCTGAAATAAGAACTGTCCGGTACGATGTTCATTTCCGAACTCTTTTTTGTTTTTACATACTGAGCATGGATCTTAATGGCAATTTCCCTGAAAACCGGAGCAGCCAGCTGTCCACCGTAATGGATGGCTGCATGCGGTTTTGTTTTTACCACTACTATACAGGTATATTCCGGATTATCGGCAGGGAAATATCCGGCAAATGATGCCTGATACACTCCGTGATGATATTCGATTTCTCCCCCCGCAACATGAGCAGTACCTGTTTTACCCGCAACCGGAAATGGAAAATCCTTAAATACATCCTTAGCCGTTCCTTCTGTTGCCACGGCTTCCATGCATTCGCGGGCAGCCCTGATCACTTCCGGCTTACAGAGCTCTTCTTCAAGCACTTCAGGTTCAAACTCTTTTATGGTAACTCCATTGCTTTTAATGGTATTCACCAGGTAAGGTTTCATAAGCTTACCATTATTGGCAACTGCATTGTACAGCATCAGTGTATGTAAAGGACTTACCTCAATGGCATAACCAAAACTGGCAGTTACCATGGCATGAAGCCCTTCATTATTTCTGGTGAGTTTGGGGAGCACGGGTGCTTGTTCGCCTATCAGGTCAATTCCTGACCTGCGATCAAGATGAAATTTGTGCAGGTAATTTTTATAAAGATCAGGCTGGGCAGAAAATGCCTTATAGGCAACTATGCTCATACCAACATTGGAACTGTGGGCAAAACATTCTTTGAGGCTCATTACCGATTTTGGAGCACGTTCAGCATCGGTTACATTTCTTACGCCCACATAAGCATTGCCGGTTGTACCAACCGTGATCATATCATTTATATCACTGCTTCCGTGATCAAGTACGGCAAGAAGCGTTGCAAGTTTAATGGTAGATCCGGGTTCAGTAGTTTGCAGCGCATAATTCAACGTTTCGCCATATGTACCGTTTTTATTTCTTCCCAGATTGGCAATGGCCTTGATCTTCCCTGTTTTTGTTTCCATTATTAAACAGGTTCCGTATTCCGCCTCGTTTTGAACCAGCATTTTCATTAATGCCGATTCCACGATGTCCTGCATCTTTATATCAAGAGTAGTAATGATATCCTTCCCATTTTCAGGTTCTATTTCATAACCTTCAACGGGAATGGCAGTACCACCGGAAATGAAACGCACCAATCTCTTTCCATATTTTCCCTTAAGCAGACTGTCATACGTTCTTTCAAGTCCTACATTTTGTGCATTATCCCTTGCCAGACCTATTGTACGCTTGGCCAATAAGCCAAATGGATTCAGTCTTTTACTTTTAACTTCTGCAATCACACCGCTTTTGTTGCGGCCCAGCCTTACCAATGGAAACTCGCGGAATATTTTATACTGCTCGAATGTCAGGCCTTTCTTCAGCATGAAATACCTGCTTTTCAGATTGTAACCTTTTTTGAGTTCTTTTTTATAATGAGCTGCAGATTTATCATCAAAGAATTCAGATAAAGCAATACAGAAGGAATCAATATTTTCTTTGAAGCGTTTTCCATTTTTATCGCGAAGACCTTCTGCCGCAAAATCCATGTAGATATCAAAATAAGGAACTGAGGTGCTTAGCATATGGCCATCCTCACTGTAAATAGTGCCTCTTTCAGCATCAAGAGGAATAAATTTCTGGTGAAGACTATCCGACATGCTGCGCCAGTAATCACCCTGAACCTGTTGAATATAGAAAGCACGGCCCAGTACAACCAAACTCAATGCCACTACGCCCAGGAAGCTAAGGTATACTCTCCATAATATGTCGCGTTTGATCTCCACTTCGACAATTGGTTGGTTTATCTGTTATTTATTACTGCCGTCCGTTAGAACAACAGGTGGTGTTGTTAATTCTTTCAATCCAAGAGGCTCAACAATTTTTATCAGCTGGCCCTGCGTGCTTAATTCCAATACATCACCTTTTACATCTTTGTATTCAAACTGCAATTCTTTCAGTTCTCTGGTAGTCCTGGAAATTTCCCTTGCTCTTCTGTCGGCAAGGTGCCCGTTATATATGTATACAACTGCCAGTAAAGCCAAAAACAAAAAGAAAGGGATTTGTTTTACAATTGCCCTGTAATTGAGTAACCGTTTTAAATGGATACCCGGATTCTTTTCTATTTTGTTTTTCGTTTTCACCAGTTATTTCAGTTTTATTTCTTTTAGATAAACGGTTAGGATATTTTTTCAGCCACACGAAGCTTGGCACTGCGTGAGCGTGGATTTAGTTTGATTTCGCGATCTGTTGCCGTAACCGGTTTTTTATTGACAGGTTTCAACACGATCGTTTTTTCGATAGTGGAAAAAGGATTCTCTTCAGGTGCATCAAATGAGTTATCACGAAAGAATTGCTTCACAATCCGGTCTTCAATGGAATGAAATGTGATGATAGCCACTCTCCCGCCTGTTTCCAGAACACCCGGAACCTGTTCAAGCATTTCCTTCAACGCACCCAGTTCATCATTCACCTCAATCCGCAATGCCTGGAATACCTGGGCCAGGTATTTATTTGGATTTCCCTTTACAATTGGCCTTAAAACATTCTTTAACGATTCAATGGTATTCAGAGGAGTTGACCTTCTTGCCCCGGCAATGGTTTTCGCAAGTGTTTTGGCGTTGGTAACTTCTCCAAGCTTTTCAAACATTTTATGCAGCTGGTGCTCTGAAAATTCATTTAGAATATCGGCTGCAGTTTTAGTTTGCCTTTGATCCATTCGCATATCAAGGGATGCATCGAACCTGATGGAAAAACCTCTTTCTGCCTGGTCAAACTGGTGTGAGCTTACACCCAGGTCGGCCAAAATGCCATTTACTTTTCCTATTCCATTCAGGCGGAGAAATCTTTGCAGGTAACGAAAATTGCTGGGTACAAAAATCACCCGGCTGTCGTCAGGCAAATTTTTTCTTGCATCGGGATCCTGGTCAAAAGCAATAAGCCTTCCACCGGAACCCAGTTTTTCGAGGATGGAATGGCTGTGCCCTCCTCCACCAAAAGTGCAATCCACATAAATTCCTCCAGGTTGTATAAGCAGATGATCAATAGTTTCATGAAGAAGAACAGGAACATGGTAGGATGTTACCTCATTCTGAAGCCGGCCGGGATCATTACCGCTTTTGTTTTTGTGCTTTTTCATTCCAATCCTATTGCTGATCATCACCCTTAACCATTACCTGTGCGGCAAGGCTGCTGAAATCGTCGGGTGAATATGATTCAAAGAACTTCTTATAATTTTCCACTGACCAGATCTCGATCTTATCGATGGCCGAGGCCAAAACGATATCTTTTTCTAAACCGGCATGCTCTTTCAGATTGGGAGGAAGCAAAAGTCTTCCTGCCGAATCCAATTCAATTTCTGTAGCACCGTTCAGAAAAAACCTCCTGAACTCTCTCACCCTGGGATCAAAATCATTCAATGTGCTGATCCTTGCATAAAGCGGTTCCCAGCTAAGTTTTGGGTACAGGGTCAGGCATTTCTCAAATCCTCTGTTGATAACAAATCGCGTATTTTCGCCTTCCGGCAATTGCCTTTTGAGGCCTGCCGGTAGCAAAAAGCGACCTTTAGTGTCCAGAGTTGATTCAAATTCGCCTAGAAATCCTGTCATTTTCAATGGATTGGAGTGATGGCGTTGTTGTTTCACACAAAATAACACTTTTTCCCACTTTCTTGCTATAAATTTCGCCTGATTAATTTTTCCACAGGTTTAAAACCTTATAAAGGGCCGTCAGTAAAGGGTTTGAAGCGATTGGGTTACATAAAACGATATTTTTATGTGAATGAAGTGTGGAAATCTGTGATTACAGTGTGGATAGTCGCTTTCAAATTAAATTATTCAATTATAAAAGGCATTGACCAGGGTATGAAAACAGACCCAAAAAAAATATTCATCCGGGATTTTGACTACCCGCTCACCCATGATAGAATTGCTGAATTTCCTGTTGAAAAAAGAGACCAGTCCAGATTATTGGTTTACCGGGAAGGAACTTGTATCGATGATCACTTTTATAACATTCACCAGCATTTACCTGAGAACGCAACCCTTGTAGTTAATAATACCCGGGTGATAGAAGCAAGGGTGTTGTTTCAAAAACAAACCGGCGGGGTCATTGAAATATTTTGCCTGGAACCTCATGGTCAACACATGGAAAAATCCCTGGCCAGCCCATCGCCGGTTCAATGGCAATGTATGATCGGAGGGGCTTCAAAGTGGAAACCGGGACAGGTCCTTGAAAAAAAGATCAGAATTGCAGGAGAGGAAGCCACTGTGATGGCTCGTTTTATTGCCCGTGAACCCGATCATTTTTTAATTGAATTCTCATGGGAGCCATTTCATTTTT
>CBIHLW010000210.1:0-5611 GCA_966210755.1 uncultured bacterium | reverse complement strand
GTTCTGGAAGGCCTGGGGAAAGGTTTTATCAGAACGCAACAATAAAATCAATACAAGCAGAATAGTTATTTTATTCATGATTATAAAAAATGACAGGAACCTGTCCGTGCAAATCTATTTCCCTGTAAAAAAGAAGGCAATCCAATGGTGCACCAATTGGGAATAACACTACATAAATTGTCAGTAATAACTGGAGGGGCAATTCATTTATCAAATGCATCAATTCATTCACGAGTGGATTGCTGACGGTTCCTATACCTATTATTTTCGTTTTCACAAAAACCCTTAACCAACAAACCAATAGCAATGAATACGGAAAAAATTTTTTCTGACAGGAATACAATTGCACCCGGAACACGAATTTTATTTGCAAGCGTTCCTGCCGACGGACATTTTAATCCACTGACAGGTTTGGCCGTTCACCTGAAGGAATTGGGCTGCGATGTAAGGTGGTATACCTCCGATATTTATGCAGACAAAATAAAAAAGCTTGGCATTCCCTTTTACAGCCTCAAAAATGCTCTTGATATTGGCGCCACCCATGGGGACATAGACAGGATATTTCCAGAAAGGAATAAACTGAAGGGACAAATAGCCAAATTAAAATTCGATATCATCAATGCATTTATTTTAAGAGGACCAGAATATTATGAAGATATCGTGGACATATACGCAGGATTTCAATTTGAATTAATGATCGCCGATATCACCTTTGGTGGTATTCCGTTCGTAAAGGAAAAAATGAATGTGCCTGTGATCGGTGTTGATATTTTCCCTTTGCCCGAAACTTCAAAAGATCTTGCACCAACAGGATTGGGAATGACACCTTCCTATACCATCGCCGGAAAACTTAAACAGCAGTTGTTGCGATTCATTTCCAATAAGCTACTCTTCGCCGAACCTGCAAAACTGATGAACGATACATTCAGGAAATACGGTATCAATGCACAGGGAGCAAACATATTTGATGTAATGATCTTAAAATCAACAATGGTTTTTCAAAGTGGCACACCAGGCTTTGAATATAAAAGGAGCGACATGAGCAGCCACATTCATTTTGTTGGCCCTTTGCTTCCGTATTCAAAGAAAAAAGATGACAGGCCCTGGTTCAGTGAAAAATTAAAAGATGTTGATAAAGTGATCCTGGTAACACAGGGAACTGTTGAAAAAGATGTTGAAAAGATCATTGTGCCTGCACTGGAAGCCTTTAAGGATTCAAACCATTTAGTGATTGTTACAACAGGTGGATCAAATACCAATGAACTGAGAAAAAGATATCCGCAAAACAATTTTATTATTGAAGATTTCATACCCTTTAACGATGTAATGCCAATTGCTGATGTATATATCACCAATGGTGGTTATGGTGGTGTTTTATTATCCATTCAAAATAAACTTCCCATGCTGGTAGCCGGTGTTCATGAGGGCAAAAATGAGATCAATGCAAGAATCGGATATTTTAAGCTGGGTATCAATCTTAAAACAGAAAAGCCTACCGCCCGGCAGATCCTGAATGGTGTAACAAAGATCCTGACTGATTCTACTTATCAAACCAATGTGAAGAGGTTAAGTGAAGAGTTCAACAGGTATGATCCCGGAGTACTCTGCCAGAAATATATCGCAAGTGTTTTACGAAGCGCTGCAGATCACAAATCAAAACTAGTAGAGGAAGAGGCTCTGATCTATTGAATAAATATCCCTGGATTTTTCAGTTTGCTTTATTGATGGGCTTGTAGAAATTATTCTACAACAACATGTTGTGCATCCCCTTATTCCCGGTGCATGGAAAGAAATTAACCATTCGGGGAAGATTTCTATATTATCCTGTCGGGGCCTGTGTTTTGTAAATATGTAGCAGCCCATCCCCCGTTAACATGGATAAAGAAAAAAAACCGGTAAACTATCCCAGAAAGATTGCAAGGATCCTTTTAAAGACCATCCTGTTCCTGTTATTATTCATCCTGGTTATATTCCTGCTGATCCTCACGCCTCCTGTACAGCGATTTATGACAGGAAAAGTTGAAAATTATTTACAGGATAAACTAAATACCCGTGTTGATGTAGGCAGGATCAGTTTCGGACTTTCAGGAAATATCAGTCTCAGGGATATTTACATTGAAGACCAGTCAAAAGATACCCTGATCTCCGGTGGAACCATCCGTGCTAATCTTAACCTGTTCAAGCTTTTTTCAAATGAAGTACTTGTGAAAGACCTGGAACTTCAAAACATCACTGCCAAAATTAAAAGAACCCTTCCCGATACCGTATTCAATTTCCAGTTTATAGTGGATGCATTTACTACTCCGCCCTCTGCGGATACATCGCAAACGGCACCAATGAAACTGGCAATAAGTGACCTTAGCCTTGACAACATACGGCTCATATATACTGATGTAGTAAGCGGCAGCGATATGTTTGCCCATATCGGAAACCTCACTGCAGCCATAGATACGCTTGATCCCTACCTGCAACATTATAATATTTCCAGCGTCATAGCCCGGAATGTGCAGGCCACTATTAAACAGATAAAACCACTGGTTACACCAGAACCGGAATCAAAAGATATTGCAGAAGCAGCCACACCTGTGGCAATGAAACTAAGTATTGGAAGCATTGACCTCAGTAAGATCAATGTACAGTATGCAAATGAAGTATCAGAATTTTATTCAACGGTCAATATCGGTCAGTTTAAAGCTGAGGAGAGAGCGCTGGATTTAACCAACAATAAGGTATGGCTTGATGAACTTTTACTGAACAATTCCAGGATCGACATTCGCCTGGGTAAAAAAGAAACAGCTGTGTTACTTGCTAAAGAAGTGAAACAGGAAGTAAAAGCAGAAGCACAGGCCGGATGGGATATCAGGGTAGGAAATATTCAAATGAACAGTAACCGTATTGCATTTGATAATGATAATGAACCCAGAGTAAGATATGGAATGGATTTTAACCACCTGCTTGGTGAAGAACTCACCTTGCATATTCAGGATTTCATAATGAACGAGGATTCCATAGGAGGTAAAATTTTAAAGGGAAGCTTTACTGAAAAAAATGGATTCGAACTTCAGGCATTGCAGGGTAATATGCTTTATTCAAACCAACAGGCCTACCTCAAAGATCTGTATATCAAAACCCCGGGAAGTGAGATCCGCAGAAGTGCAATGATGCATTATGCTTCCTATGAAGCGCTGGCAGAAAATTTTCCTCAGACGCAGCTTGACATTGAACTGGTTGACAGCCGGGTGCAGGTAAAAGATATCCTTAACCTTGCTCCACAATTAAGATCCAATCCCGCCCTTGCTAATCCCGAGGATGTATGGTATTTCAATATAGTAGGCAGCGGTACGTTAAACAGATTACATCTTGAAAGTCTTCAGTTTGATGGATTAGGCAATACCGTGATCGATGCCCATGGTACACTTGTAGGGCTCATGGAACCGCAAAATGCAGGAGGAAATTTTATCATTGATCGTCTTCATACAACACAAACTGATATAGCCTTGTTCACCGGGCAAAGGTTATCAACTCCGGATATTAATTTACCGGAAGAATTTGACATCAGGGGAAGCATATCGGGAAACGCCGGCAGTCTTCAAACCAATCTTAATGTGAACACCACCGCAGGTTCCATTGCCGTCAATGGCAAATTCAGTAACCTGGCGAATCCTGAAGCCATTGTTTATAATGCTCAGGTGAGAACAAATGGATTAAGGCTGGGCAGCATAATACGACAACCGGAACAGTTTGGTAACGTAACAGGAAATTTCAGATTCAACGGAAAAGGTATTACGCCAAACAGCATCAATACAAAATTCACAGGCAATGTTGGCAGCTTTGGATATAACAGGTATCAATACCGGAATATAAAACTGGATGGCTCATTGAATGGATCTGTTTTTAATGTAAATGCCAATATCAATGACCCCAATGCCGACCTGAATGTTATTGCAAGCGGAAATTTTTCGGATGACCCGTCTTTCAACATCAACGGAATGATCGACAGCATCAAGACCATGCCTCTTCACTTCACAACCAGCCCATTTATATTCCGGGGAAAGATAGATGGAACAGTTTCCAATATTACCTCCGACAATATGGATGCGGATGTGCTGATCACAAAAGCCTTACTGGTATCTGATAAAGACCGCCTGCCACTCGATTCTGTTCAATTATTAGCCGGCACCAATGCCAATGGCAACTACATCAGTTTTAAAAGTGATGTTGCCAATGCATATATCTCAGGGCAATACAGGCTTTCGGAACTTGCAGGCATTCTTCAAAACAGCATAGAGCCCTATTTTTCGGTAACGCCCCCTTCCAGGCAAACCCCATTGCAACCTTATGATTTTACATTCAGGGCCGATATAGCATATGCACCCATTATGTCTTCTTTTGTTCCGGGACTTACTACTATGGAAACCCTGCATGCAAGCGGAAGTTTTTCTTCAGATAGCGGCATGCATGCTCAGTTGACCACACCCTATATTTTATTCAATGGCAAGGAGCTCAGTAACCTCAGCCTGAATGCAAATACGTCAGACAGGGGCTTAGAGGTTACAGGTAATGTTGCAAGGATCAAACAGGGTAACGGCTTCGACATCTTTAACACCCGCATCAATGCCACTGCAATGAATAATGTGATCGATTTTAACCTGGGTATTGATGACCTTAATGCAAAGAATAAATATTATCTGAGCGGAATTGTTACCCAGCCTGCATCAGGCACCTATTCTATAAAACTGAATCCGGATAGTTTATTATTGAATTATGAGCCATGGACCATATCCCCTGATAATTATATTACCATTGGCCCTGATGTAATTACAGCCAATAACTTTATGCTGCAAAAAGGAAATCAGAGCTTAATTCTGAATAGCATTGCAGGCAATGGCCAGCCATTACAGGTCAATTTCAACAATTTCAGGGTATCTACCATTACCGGTTTCGTTAAATCAGACTCACTTCTGGTAGATGGCGTTATGAATGGAGAAGTTACATTCAGAAATCTGATGACCACACCGGTATTTACGAGTAACCTGAACATTAATGACCTGAGCCTTAAGCAGGACACTATTGGGAATGTAAACCTGCAGGTGAGTTCGGGTACAGGTAACCGTTATATAACAAATGCAACCATTACCGGCCGCGGTAATGACATTTCGCTTACAGGTTCATTTGCCCCTGCTGGCAATGACATTAACCTTGACCTTGACCTTATTGTGAGGCAATTACAACTTAACACCATGGAAGGCGCATTTGCACAGGCCATCACCAATGCTTCCGGCTCAATAGATGGCAATGTAAGCATCAGGGGTACAACTGCTGCACCCGATATAAATGGCGACCTCAATTTTAATAATGCAAGTTTTTCGTTTACCATGCTGGGTAGCCAGTTCAGGATAAATAATGAAACTTTATCAGTTACTGAAGAAGGTTTTGTATTTGATGATTTTACAATAAGGGATTCTGTAAACAATACCCTGGTGCTTGATGGAATTGTGCTGACCAGCAATTTTATCAATTACGATTTTGATCTGCAGGTGAATGCTACAAACTTCCAGGTTTTAAATTCAACCAAAGAACAAAACAAGATTTATTATGGCAAGCTTAATAT
>CBIHLW010000209.1:0-5612 GCA_966210755.1 uncultured bacterium | reverse complement strand
CCTTTGCAACTTATTGATTTACAGTAAATATATTGACACATTTTTGAAGTTATTAACTAAATGGTTACACTATTGCCTGCATTTTTAAACCTTTTAGTGTCCCGGTTCGGGAAAATCCGGGGTTTATGGCATCCTGGATTTTACTCCCGGGCTTGTTATTAAAAACTATTATTTTACAGTTAATCCAAACTGCTGCATTTATGAGATTATCAAGGATCCCCCTGATTATCCTGGTATTTTTTGTTTCAATTTCTGGCTTTAGCCAATCGTCAGAAAACTATGAAGTGAATACCTTTACCAATGGATCATTGCTAGCCGATAAAAATGGTAACTCTATTGATCTTAGCGGTTCCCCCAACCTGGTTCCCAATACTACCTATTATGTTAACTCCAACCTGGTGGAAATTGGCTTTGATTTTATGTTTATGGGAAAATCCTACACCCATTTTATTGCAGGCAGTAATGGTCAGCTTGGTCTTGCAGTGGAAAACACACCAGCCTATGCCCTGCATGCGAATGTTCCCAACCAATTACGTAAATCAGTTGCTTATCCACCTGTAACCATCAATTCAAGTCCGGTCATAGCTCCTTTCTGGGACATGCTAATGACAGCACGGTCTGGAGCAACTATAAGGGAAGGCCTTTTCGGCAATTATCCAAACCGCTGTGCTGTAATTCAATGGAATGTAGTGATCGGCAGTAATTCAACCACCAATCCTTTTGATGGTGTATTCCAGGTAAGATTATATGAACGAACAGGGGAGATTGAATTTGTTTATGGCAAAATGAGCATTGGACCATCCAGCCAGCTGGTTACAGCCTCTGTAGGATTTACGGCTGGCCCCTCAACCAATCATTTTATTGCGGTTAAGGAGCTCACTAATTTTTCAGTTACCAGAAATTCAGCTGAAGAAAGTTTAACCCGCGAATTGGTAAACAGCTCAACGCCCGGAAATATTACCGGCCTGCATTCAACCGTTAATGGTTCAGGGAGAAGGATCCTGTTTGTGCCAGATTCCATTATGGGCCAATTCACTTCTTCGGGTATAATAAGGCAGCTGGCTACCAGCATGCAATTGAACTGGAGTGATAATTTCACCAATAAACTGGGCTATCTGATTTATAAATCTGAAGGAGGTGGAACCAATTATACACTGGAAGCCAGCCTTCCTCCTTCCTCAACCAGTTATGTAGCAACAGGATTACAACCCACCACCATTTATCAATGGATGGTTGTTCCATATACCGAAGGCAATCTCAAAAAGGAGCTTGTATTAATTGACAGCACAAGGTGTAGCATGGGTTCTGATTATACAATCGGACCTTCGGGAGATTTCGTCACCATTCAGTCTGCCATAGATTCTCTCCTTTTGTGGGGCATAAAAGCGCCTGTGAAATGGGAGTTGCAGCCGGATTATAGTTTCAGTTCGGAAACCCTTCCAATCCGTTTCAAAAAGCATCCCTGCATGGAATTGATGCATCAGATCACCATTCAACCTGCGGTTAATGCATCATTTCATTTTGTAAACAACACTACAGGCCCTGTATTCCTTCTGGACAGTATGTCGAACATCATCATCGACGGAAGGGCAGGCGGAACAGGTGGAATTGCCTTGAGTTTTGAAGGTAGTGGTGAGATCATTAAAATCAGTAACAGCTCAGACAACCAGATTCAATATGTAGAATTCAAATCCGGTAACAATTTACCAGGATTTAGTCCCTTCATTATAGAATCCACATCAGGTACCGGAAGCCAGAGAAATAAGATCAGCAATTGTCATTTTCATGACCGTGGTCCTGCCTTTAACCTTCCGCGTGTAATGATTAGTGGCCGCAGCACTAATGATGCATGGAGCCATTTTAACCATATTTCCAATAACCTTTTTTATAATTTCAGAAGTTTTGCCATCGATGCAGATGGACAGGGCTGGCAGATCAATAATAATAGTTTTTATGCAACGCAGGCCATTACCGCCACTGACAGTTCGGGTTTTATTAGACTAAGCAAAACAGACAATCCGCAACCGCATTTTATTTCTGGTAATTATTTTGGAGGAAGTGATCCCACTGCAACCGGCAATGCCCTGCATTGGAATGTGGCCACCAATTTTTCGGGTATCGAAGTTTGCGGAAGCGCAAACATTACAAATAACAGGTTCAGGAGATTGAACATAGCCGTAATACCTGGCCAGGATCCTGCACAACACCAACTAAATATCATATTAACAGGTAAAACAGGAGCAACTACTAACTACACATCCAATTTCAATATAACCGGTAATTATTTTGGCGACAGCACAATAGCCGACAGTATCGAATTGTCGGGCAGCAACAATTTCTTTGGAATGCATGCAGCTATAATTGCCAATATTGGGGCCGGAGCCACTGATGCACAAATTTCAGGTAACCGGCTGGTTAACATTCATACCAATGCAGCAAGCACGGAGTTGGATTTTTCATTGATATATAGCGCTTACGGCTCAACTATTACAAATAATATTATTGGTTCTGTTAATCATGCAGTGAGGATAGAACACCGGGGAACCGGGCAATTAATCGGAGTCCATGTAAATGGAAGTGCAGTAATAGATAATAATTTAATTACGAATATTATTGCAAGAGAAAGGATAATTGGAATAACAAATGCAAATAATACCGGTTTGGTTTCCAATAATACCATCAGCCATTTGAAATCGCTTGGTGGTGTATCGCCAAACTTTTTTTCAGTTGCGGGCATAGCCAACTTCTCATCAAACGGTGTTATCGAAAGCAACAGGATTTTCCATATGGAAGATAGCAGCCTGATTGAAAGCGCAGGACCAAATTCAATTTTCTCCAACTATAGTTATGCCATTATCAGGAAGAATCTTATAGATGGATTATTATGCAATCAACAAAGCATGTATTCAACCTCAATGGTTGCCATTGAAACCGAGGACGACCATTCTTCCATCGAAAACAACATGATCAGGCTTGGGGTTGATTCTGCAGGAAATACAGCAATGAAAGGCCTGTTTTTTGGTTTCTCCAATAACTATACAAGTGGTCATGTACTAAAACATAATACCATTTATATCACCGGGCAAAACGCATCACCATCCGGACTCGTAGGCTCTCATTGCGCCGCCTGGTTTGCCGGCACCACCTTCATGAACAATATATTCGTGAATTATAGGACCATAAGCGGTACCGATCAGGGAAATCACATTTACCTGGCAAGTGACCAGCTCTATCCGCATATCATGGATAATAATATTTACCATCAGCCTCCTGGTATTAAATTCTCAAGTGGAGCCAATGATTTTGCAGCATGGGTGGCCAATCCCAATCATAACCACGACCATCATTCCATATTTATGGCGCCTGGCTTTATTAACCCCGAGGGACCGACAAGAACGCTAAACCTTCACCTGGTCAACCAGACCATTGCTGAAGGAAATGGCAACTCCGGCTATACCACCATTGATGATTATGATGGGCAGGTACGTGGTGCATATTCACCAGTGGATATAGGTGCAGACGCAGGCAATTTTACACCAATAGACATTGCTCCTCCCAATATCTACGTTACACCGCTTGCCGATGCATACGATACTGTAAGCCGGAATATAACGGTTCATATCACGGATTCAATAAGTGGGATCAGGCTGACAGGAAATACAAGGCCGGCAATCTGGTACCGAAAAAGTTATCCTGTAACCACCGCATGGCAATATGGGTACGGCCTTCTGGAAAGCGGGAATAGCATCAACGGGTACTGGAAGTTTTTTATTGATCATGCTTCTATAGGTATAACAGAACAAGGTTCGGATTCTGTTCAATATTACTTCGTTGCACAGGATACCACTGATCTCAACATCAGTACAAATCCTGAAAACGGAATACATACCAGTGTAACACAACAAATTTCATTGCCCCCCCAGCTTTATACCTATAGGGTGCAAAATGGTGGGTATATAATACCTCCCGTTGTTAATGTTGGTATAGGTGAACATTTTGAATCGCTCACGAAGGACGGAGGATTATTTGAAGGACTCGGTAAAGACTCCGTTGCACATAATTCAACAGTTACGGTGCGCATCACTTCACACCTTTTTGAAAATGGAAGGTGGGCATTAGACAGCCTCATTGCAGAAAAAAATATCCAGGTAAAGATTGTACCTTCTTATGATTCTGTGTTTATTATAAGGAATCAAATCAATATAGACAAGGCGATGATCCGTCTGGATAAAGCCCACAAAATAATTTTTGATGGAAGCTTCAATGGAAACGGAAGATGGCTGCGTTTTATAAATGAACATTCCAGTTCTTCTATAGGTAAATCAACCATATCCATTGCTAATAATTGTGACACTATAGTTATGTCCAACCTGGAATTGCAGGGAAATGCCAGTATCGTATACCCGCCAAAGGGAATTATACAGATTGAGGGCACAAACAGCAATATAATAATGGATAATAACATTTTCAGTAATATTCCGGGTGCAGGTTCAAAACCATCCCTGGGCATATTTTGTCCCAGCGGATCATCTGTAAATAAACTAACTGCAACTAATAATCATTTTGTAAACCTTAACCATGGCGGAATTTATTTTAACTATGGTTCAAAAGATGTCACCATTGATTCCAATCATTTTTACTGGAATGATGCAGCAACACATTCAGGTGCTACCTATTATGGCATTTACCTGATGGGCTTCAACACCATCCATCAGGTCACAAATAATTATATTGGGGGATCACAGCCATATTGTGGAGGACAACCATGGACAAACACTACGGCATACCAGGGTTTTACAGGGATCTATGTGCTTGCACAACACCAATATGCCTATTCAGCCGTCGAGAATAATATGGTAAAAAACCTTCGATTACCACACCAGGATGGAGGAGGTCTATATGGTATAATAGCTAATGGCAGGGTGATTGTAAATGCAAACACAATTGGCGACAGCACTATTTTAAATTCAATTGAAACCGGTACAGAAGCGGTAGGTATCAATACTTCAGGCGATGATGCCCAGGAGGTGAGCAATAACCTGGTTGCAGGTATCATGGTAAATGATAATGCGGCGGATCCTGGTTCTATTTACGGTATCTGGATAGGCGCTGATTCATCTAATGTCCACAACAACCTTGTAAGAGATCTGAAGATCACAAATGGGACACCATACAGCAGCAATGGAACTGCCAATGGTATTTATGTAGGCAATAACTCAAAAGGAGAACTGCTTGAGGCAAATGAAATATTTAATATTTACTCAGGCAGCAACACCTCAGTATCTGTTTCCGGCATAAGGACCTCCTCAGCCTATAACGGCGGAGGGGTGATTAAAAGAAACCGCATTTACAATCTTACCATTCCAAACAGCATAAATGGAAGCCTCAATGGAATTTATTTTAACCAGAATGGAAGCTGGACCGCCGAAAATAACCAGATCACCCTTACCAACAACCAGCATCCTAACAGTATCCATATATACGGTTTCCGTGATGAGGCAACAGTAAATACAGAGAATACCAGGTCAATTGCCTATAACAGTATTCTAATTGGAGGTGCACAAATTGGCGGAAACACCCAGTCATACGGCTGGCATACTTCAGGAATAGGC
>CBIHLW010000208.1:0-5614 GCA_966210755.1 uncultured bacterium | reverse complement strand
GATAAAATAAGTATTACAGGAGGAGCCAGTCCGGAACGTTTTACCGTTGAGTATGCCAGCCGTATGCCTGCCTTCAAAACATATCTTGAGAACTATTTTACAACAGTAAAAACCGTTGATGCGCGTAGTTATGAAATGAATATGTCGGCTGATTATGATGTCACGATTTTTGATGAAGTTATCCGGCCATGGAAAGCCCGGGGTTATGAAAGAAAGGAAGGCCGTACCATCTATGAGCCGGCGAAGTACCTGACGGAGGATTTTAGTTATGCAGCTATTTTTATTGGACATACGGCTCCTACTATGGGAGAAAGTGTGGGAAGTAAATTAGACTGGCACTGCCTCTGCCTGGATGCAGATGCACACAATATTGAAACAGCTCATCCCATTTTCAACAAGCCATATAAAACCAGGCTCACGTTCTCTAATAAACCTACGCCTAAGAATTATTATTTATTTCCATCAGGAAAGAATTTACCGGATGAAATGCCCATGTGGCGCGTGCAAAAAGAAGGATATAAAGAAGGGAAGGGATATCGTGTAGGACTTGTTTCCAGGAGAGCCGGTTTTACAGATTCACCCGATGCTGAATACATAGCCAGTGGTGTCAATACCAAAGATGCAGGCGCTGTTGCCATAGGCCGTCATGGTAATTTTTTCCTCTGGGGTTTCAGCGGGTCACCAGATTATATGACCGATGAAGCCAAACTGGTATTTGCCAATGCCGTGGTGTACATGAAGGCTTTCAAAGGACAAACGCCTGTGGCCAGGAAGTACAGGCAAACAATAGCAATACGGGATGAGGTAATTGATGATATGTTGTACCGGATATCAGAAGAAGCTTTCCGGCATTATCTTAAATACGAAGAAGAAAATAATAAACAGATGGCTGCCCATGTTGCCGGTTTGCAAAAGAAAAAAGACGAAGGAGCTACTTTATCAGAAATGGAATCGGCCATCCTGAAAGCTAATTCAGCACCACGCGAAGTATCTACCTGGGCAAAATATTTCCGCGGCATGACTTCCACTTTCTATAAGGAAGAATATGCTGCAAATCCCGATGCCCTGAAAGTTTTTTTGCAGGAAAACCGGGAGTATATGTATACAGACGGACAGTATTCGTTAAAGATTGATGAAGATGCCAAAGCGCTGGGCATTTCTAACCGTGATATCAGGTTATTGTATAAGGCAGTTAACCTGCTGGCAAAAGGAGATAAATTAGAAATGGGCAAACGTATTTTAGAAAGGTATACCAAAGAAAAATTTGTAACCGCATGAGAGTGGAAGCAATGGCTTGACACCAATAAAAAGAATCTTTTCTTTACCGACTCCGGTGGTTATGTATGGATGATCAATACTACTAAATCTGGAAACCTTGCAAAAAATCAGCCATAAGATCTTTTATATTTTTTTCTTTATCCTGCTCACTATTCAACATGGATTTGCGCAGGAAAAAGTAAATGATGACCTGAGGAAAAAAGCGCGGGAAGTGGCTAAGGGACTAACTGTGTCTATTCCCGATTTGCAGTCACCGGTATCCCTTAATGCCAGTATTGTGTGGAGTGAGGATAAAAAACAATTGGCAGTGATCATGAAAGTGGAGATACTTGATAACTGGCACCTCTATGCTTTTGTGCCACAGGATCAACCCTATATTCAGACTGAATTACGTTTAACGCCTCCGGATGGGCTGAAGCCATTGGAAGTTTGGGAAACGCCGGCTCTGTATCCATACCAGGATGGCATATTTATTTACAAAGGCAGTCTTCTTTTTATCCGGTATTTCTCTGTATCCAAACATGCTGAAAATAAAACAGTCGATGTCGGGCTTTATTATCAGACATGTAATATCAGCGAATGCCTGCCGCCGGAGCTTGAGATGATAAAGCTGTCTTTGTAAAACTTGATTTATGCAGTGATATATAGTTAAGATTAAAGAACGATAGTATAAAGGAGATGCACGGATAAAATATTGTTTGAAGAAATCAATAACCAATAGGTACTCATGAAAAATATTTTTCAACATGCGCGGCCAGGAACCATCATTATGATGTGCATGATGGTTTTTTGTGGGTTCAGAGTTTATGCCCAGGATACTATAAGTCTGCGTGTGGGCGACGCTGCGCCACCCATAAAATATGCTAAATGGATAAAAGGTAGCACCGTTGACAAGTTGAATGGCGATAACTTATATGTTCTCGAATTCTGGGCCACCTGGTGTGGACCATGCAGGGCAGCCATGCCTCATCTTACAAAGCTCCAAAAGCAATATGAAGGACAGGTGATGATCATAGGAGTTGATGTGTGGGAAGACAAGAAAAAAGGAGCGCCCCACAATACCTATTTGCCTGCTGTTGAGAAATTTGTAAAAATGAATGATGAGAATATGGGTTATGCTGTGTTTGCAGATAACAATGAGCAGCACATGGGCAACAACTGGTTGAAAGCTGCCGGCCAGGAAGGTATACCATCCACCTTTATCGTTAAAGAAGGCCGGATCATCTGGATCGGACATCCCATGGCTTTGGATACCATCCTGCCGAAAATTTTTGATGGCAGTTATGATATGATAGCTTATAAAAAAGCTATTGAAAAAGAAGTTACAGCATCCAGAGATCTGGTGGCGGAATGGACCAGGGTTACAAAACCGATCCATGAATCAATAGCTGCCGCCGAATATAAAAAAGCATGGGATCTTTTAGAGAAAGCTAAAGAAATCCACCCGGATTTGAGATTTGCACTTAACCGGATGAAGTTTTACACGCTGCTTACCAAAGTGAACCAGGAAGAGGCCATTGCGTTTGGTGATCTATGGCACATGGAGGATAAAAATGCAGCTGAAACCATACTTAATGCGGTGGCAGGAGTAAATAATCTTTCAGGGTCAACTTATTTATGGGCGGTTGCAAAATTTGAAAATTCACCATCTGATGACAGTCCATTCACATTACATACATTGGCCTCGGCCTATGCTAAGGGTGGTGATTATAAAAATGCCATCAATACAGAAGAAAACGCAATAAAGGGTGCGGAAGCTACTTTGAAAAAATCCAAAACCGGAGCAATGACGGAAGAAATATTGAAATCATATAAGCAGGCATTGGCTCAGTATAAGAATGCTTTGAAATTCGAATAGCAATTGTTTTTAAGAAACTTTATAAATATCTATCCATGTCAATCAAATTTAATTTCCTGATCACCGGTATGATCATAACCTGCACAGTGGCTGCACAGGCAAAACCTTTTACAATTGATGGAAGCATCAAAGGGAAAAGCGATGGCTATGTTTACCTTGCTTATAAAGGAAACGCCTATGATAGTGCCCGGATCCAAAATGGTAAATTCTCTTTCAATGGTGAACTGAATGGACCCGTTCAGGCCATGGTGATGATGGAAAGGAATGCCAGGTATTTTGATAAATATGTGCAGCTTTTCCTGGTGCCTGGAAAAATGCAGTTGTCACTCGACTACAATAATTTCTCTGATAAATTCGAATTGAAAGGATCATTCGTACAGGCTGAAGCCGATGAGTTGGAAAAAGCCAAAGCATCAGTCATGGCGAAGATCAAACCACTTTCGGAAGAGTATAACAGGGTAAACAAGATCTATAGCGATGCCATCAGGGCTAAAAAAGATGAAGCCACCCTTGAGAAACTAAAGGCGGATGCAACCAGGGCAAAGGATGTTATGGATCCTTATTATGACCAGATCCGGAAAATCAACGAAGCGTTTATGGACAAGCATCCTGCTTCATTCGTAACAGCTTCCATGTTGCGCTACATGATAGGCAGCATGAAACTGCAGGAAGGAGAGGCCAGGTATAATCAACTTTCAGATGAAGTGAAGAACACAGCGCTTGGTAAATCCATTAAAGAAGAACTGGATGGATTACGCATGGGTTCTCCCGGTGCCCGGGCCTATGTGTTTGCATCCAAAGAATTGAGAGGAGCGCCATTAAGTCTTGCCGATTTCAAAGGCAAGTATGTACTTGTTGATTTCTGGGCTTCCTGGTGTGTGCCCTGCAGAAAAGGCAATCCGCACCTGTTGTCGCTATACTCAAAATATAAGGACAAAGGATTTGAGATCATTGGCGTGTCGGATGATGATGGTAATCCTGAGGCCTGGAATAAAGCCGTTGAGAAAGATGGTATTGGTGTATGGAAGCATGTGTTGAGAGGACTGGATATGGAGAAGCGGATGAAAGGCGAACCCAATCCTTCTGACATCAGTAATTACTATGGCATACACAGCCTGCCAACCAAGATCCTGATTGATCCCGATGGAATGATCATTGGCCGTTATGGTGGAGGAGGAGAGAACGATGAAGCCATGGATAAGAAACTGGCGGAAATATTCAGCGCAAAATAAATATCAGAAAAAATATCCGGCCGTCAGCACTGTTTACAACGCAGATCATTTAAACAACATTTCATAAAACATATTACTATGCTATTGGTTAAAACAACATTTATTTTTATTCTATCCGCCATTTCAGCAATGAGCGCTTCGGCACAGGAAGCTGTTGTTTCAGGACATATCATAGGACTGAAAGAACCTACTATTATTTTTAGTTATGCCAGTGGAGAAAGCAGTAAAATGGATACGGTATATGTAAAAAATGAAAAGTTTACCTGGCAGGCATCACTCCCTGGTCCTCAAAGAGTGAATGTTTTCTTTCCTAAACGGATGATAGATTTTTATGCAGAGCAGGGCCACATTCAGATGAGCGGGGAAGTTGACTCACTGCATAAATTAAAGATAACAGGTTCCAGGTCGCAGGAAGAGTCGGATGCTTATGAAAGATCTTTGAAAGACCTTACAGACCAGGAGATGCCCCTCTATCACAAATATGGAAAAGGAAGCAAAGAAGAACAGATTGCGCTGGAGGCCAGACTGGATGATCTGCGTAATCAAAAAAGGGAAAGAGCCGCAAAGTACATAGCAGCGCATCCAAAAAGCGCCGTTAGCGTCGGCCTGGTAGAAGACAGGGCCACAATGGGAGATTATCATGATGTAAAAAAATTGTTTGACCTGTTGCATGCATCAGCACAACAAACAGTAACCGGCAAACAGATCGCTGCACGTTTGACCATTTTACAACGCAGTGCACTTGGAGAACCCATGCTTGATTTCACACAAAACAATATGGAAGGCCAGCCGGTACGCTTCGCGGAATTCAAAGGCAAATATGTGTTTGTTGACTTCTGGGCCAGCTGGTGTGGTCCCTGCCGCGCAGAAAATCCCAACGTGTTGAAAGCCTATAATCAATACAAGGACAAAAACTTTACCGTAGTAGGTGTATCCCTTGACGACAATGGCGACAGGTGGAAAAAAGCAGTGAAAGATGACAACATGCCCTGGACGCAATTGTCTGATCTGAAAGGCTGGAATAATGAGGTATCCACCTATTACGGTATCCGTGGTATACCAAGCAGCCTGTTAATAGATCCGCAGGGAAAGATAGTTGCCAAAAACCTGCGCGGAAAAGAGTTGGAAGACAAAGTAGCCGAACTGGTAAACAGGTAATTTACGAACACATACCGCGGGTGGATTGCAGCGTTTCTTACGTCAGAATCTTACAGTTTACCGGCAGCCAAACAACAATAAAATAAGC
>CBIHLW010000207.1:0-5619 GCA_966210755.1 uncultured bacterium | reverse complement strand
ATGTAAGGGTAATCAAATTCTTTTCCATTATGTGCGCATAAAAACTTTTCGGTCTGGCCGCTCCACTGTTTAAGCATTGATGCAAAATCTGTGAGCAATCTTTTTTCCTCATGTCCGCAGTAAGATTTTATAATAAGTTTCCGGCTTTCTCCATCACCCTGCAAATACCCACAGGAAATGCAAATGATCTTTCCGAATTCAGCATAGATACTTGCTCTGGGATAGGAAGATTCGCTGGTTTCCTCTTCCCTGTTGCGGTTGATGATACCAGCCTTCGTATCCCACAACTCTTTCCAGTCGTCGGGCAGATGATTATAAGTTTCATATTGAGAAACTGTTTCTATGTCGAGGAAAAGAATGTTGTTGAAAATCATATTGCGAATAATGAATAGTGAATGAAGACGTGTTATTTCATTGAACCATTTAAGAAATTAAGGAATGCGATCAGTGGAAAAGCGGGTACTGAACATTTTTTGAAACCGCTAAGTCTTATTCTGATATGGACCGGCTTCAGAAGCATAAATCTGTATTAAAATCTTTATTTCCGTAAACCGGGTAATACATACCCGGCATTATTCACTGCTCACAAAAACCTGTCCCCCTTATTCCGTTTAACTTCTGCTACGTATTCCTTGATATCCTGTTCTTTTTCTTTATGGCAGATCAGCAAAACATCCTTTGTGTCTACAACAATATAATCATCCAGGCCCTGTAAAACAACGAGTTTATCGTCGGGTACGTGAACCACACATTTATTAGCATCAAACACTATCACGTTGTTGCCGGCAACTGCATTATCCAGGTAATCCTTATCCATGTTTTCCCAGGCGCTGTTCCAGGTTCCAAGGTCGCTCCACCCAAATGAGGCGGGTATCACATATACATTATCTGCCTTTTCCATCATTCCGAAATCAATGGAGATATTACTGCATTGGGGGTAAATGGAGTCAATAGCTTCTTTTTCTCCATCCGTATTCAATTTGTCCTTTTCTGAAACAAAGAGATCATATATTTCGGGCAAATGTTTTTGCAGGCCTTCCAGTCCACGGTTGATCTGCCATACAAAAATTCCTGAGTTCCACAGAAAGTCGCCACTGGAAATAAAGGTTCTTGCCAGGTCTTTATTAGGCTTTTCGGTGAAGGTTTTTACCTTATATACGGAAGGAATGGCTTCCATACTTTCATGCTGAATATAACCATAACCAGTGTTGGCATAAGTTGGGGTAATGCCAATGGTGATCAGCGCGTTGAAATGATTTACAAAGTCAAGTGCATCCTTGCATACTTCCAGAAACCTGTCCTCATTCAAAATGAGATGGTCGGCCGGAGCAACCACCAGCGACGCTTTGGGATTGATCTGCTGGAGCTTGAAAGAGATATAAGCAATGCAGGGTGCCGTGTTTTTCCTGAAGGGTTCACCAAGAATATTTTCAACCGGCAATTTGGGCAACTGTTGTTTTGTAATGTTCAGGTATTCATTAGCGGTGATGACATAAATATTTTCAACCGGCACCAGCCTGGCAAACCTTTCAAAGGTTTGCTGGATCAATGACTGGCCCGTTCCTAATATATCCAGAAATTGTTTTGGATAATTCACCCTGCTCAACGGCCAGAACCTGCTGCCAATGCCCCCGGCCATAATTGCTACATAAGTATTCCTGTTGGTTTCATTTTGTTCTTTCATTTCTACTTTCAATTACTGGAATTATTAGCACGAATTACACGAATTTGAAGCATATTCAAAGGGCTTTTTCTCTTTTAGTATGTTTTAATTCCCCTTTTTTAATGAATTCTTTTTACCCGGGTTCAAAATATGATGATTTGCGTGATTGGAGTTATTTATTCAAATCAATCCTTCCTTTACCAGATCATGCAAATGAAGTATGCCCAGGTAACTGTCTTTTTCTATTACCACAAGCTGGGTGATGGAATGTGTTCTCATAATATCCAATGCATTTACCGCCATTTCTGAAGGGTCGATCTGTTTGGGATCCGGGGTCATGATATCCCGCGCAGTAATATTCCTGATGTCATCTGTTTTTTCCAGCATCCGTCTCAGGTCTCCGTCGGTTATGATGCCCACTAGTTTACCATCAGCCCCCGTTACCCCGGTAACACCCAGCCGCTTTCTCGTCATTTCCATGATCACTTCTTTTACCTGTGCTTCTGTTTTTACTTCTGGTTTCTCGTGTTCAATATAGAGGTCTTTCACTCTTAAATAAAGCTTCTTCCCCAATGCACCACCAGGATGAACTTTTGCAAAATCAGAAACATTGAACCCCTTTTTTTCCATCAGGCATATGGCCAGCGCATCGCCCATCACCATTTGAGCCGTGGTGCTGGTAGTAGGAGCGAGGTTGTTGGGACAGGCCTCCTGGTTTACGGTGGTATTGAATATAAAATCAGATTTCTTTGCGAGGAAGGAGTTCATATTGCCACAGATAGAGAACAGGGTATTTCCAAAACTCTTTATCAGTGGAACAAGCACCTTGATCTCCGGACTTTCACCACTTTTACTGATAATGATCACTGCATCATCCTGTTGAACCATACCCAGGTCGCCATGAATGGCATCTGCAGCGTGTAAAAAAATGGCAGGGGAACCGGTAGAGTTCAGGGTGGCTACTATTTTCTGGGCAATAATGGCGCTCTTGCCTATTCCACTGATCACGATCCTTCCTTTACAGCAGGCCAGGCAGTCAATGGCTTTTTCAAATTGATCGTTCAGGCCGGAGGCTAAATTTTGAATGGCTTCCGCCTCCATATTAATGGTTCGTAAGGCCGTTTCGGTTATAGTGGCTTTTATTTTCAAGGCCTCAAAATTAGAGTTTTGCTTTCTATTATCAGGTTTTCGCGGAACATCCTGAAAAGGCAAATCAGAAATAAATTTACTGTTGTAAAATAGTTGTCATTCTAACTAATTTAACTTTTAAATCCGCAGTTTGATTGCTAAATTCGTTTTCCTTTTTGAGCTACGGCCTTCGAACGGCTGTGCCACCCACCACTTTTTTTTAGACCTGTCTAAGAAATTGGTCAAAAGCTATCTCCGTTCAAAGCTGTGTTCATAAAGTAATCCCTTTTATAAAGCTTATCGTAGCTCAAAATATTCAAAAATGCCTAGTGTAAGAAAAACCCCCGCCAGGAAAACAAAAGGCGGATCTGCATCAGCCATAGATCTAAAATCTGCTCTCAAAGAACATTTCGGTTTCAAGGATTTCAAAGGACAACAGGAGGAAATTATTCATACCCTGCTTTCAGGCAGGGATACCTTTGTGATCATGCCAACGGGCGGTGGTAAAAGTCTTTGCTACCAGCTTCCGGCCATGATACTTCCTGGCGTAGCCATAATTGTAAGTCCGCTGATTGCGCTCATGAAAAACCAGGTTGACCTGGTGAGGGGCTATAACAGTAATGATGATGTGGCGCACTTTCTCAACTCAACCCTTACGAAAAAAGAAATAAAAGTTGTACATGACGACCTGAAGTCGGGACGTACAAAAATGTTGTATGTGGCACCCGAAACACTGACCAAACAGGATAACCTTGATTTCTTCAGCGACCTGCAGGTTTCATTTTTTGCAGTGGACGAAGCGCATTGTATCTCAGAATGGGGACATGACTTCCGTCCTGAATACCGTCGTTTACGGGATATGATGGACCAGATCAATGAGGCTGTTCCGGTAATTGCGCTCACTGCAACCGCAACGCCAAAAGTTCAGAGTGATATATTAAAAAACCTTGGCCTTCGCGACCCCCGGATATATATTTCATCCTTCAACCGCGAAAATCTCTATTATGAGATCCAGCCAAAGATGAAAAAAGATGACACCATCAGGAACATGGTGAAATTCATTGTGCAGAACAAGGGTAAGAGCGGGATCATTTATACGCTGAACCGTAAAACAACAGAGGAACTGGCCGATATACTTGTAGCCAACGGGGTTAAAGCCGTAGCCTACCATGCCGGCCTTGATTCAAAGCTCAGATCGGACCGACAGGATAAATTTCTGAATGAAGATGTTCAGGTAATTGTGGCCACCATCGCATTTGGTATGGGAATAGACAAACCCGATATCAGGTTTGTGATTCATTATAATATTCCTAAATCAATTGAAAATTATTACCAGGAAACAGGCCGTGCCGGCCGGGATGGAATGGAAGGAAAGTGCATATTGTATTATTCACATAAGGATGTGTCCAAGCTCGAACACCTGATGCGCGACAAGCCATTAAGTGAAAGAGAAGTGGGGGCACAATTGATCAATGAATCTGTTGCCTATGCCGAAAGTGGCGTGTGCCGCAGAAAGGTGCTGTTGAGTTATTTTGGGGAAGATTATGGCGACAAGAATTGCGGGAATTGCGATAACTGTAAACACCCTAAAGAAAGAGTTGAAGCAAAAGACGAAGTGTTACAGGCCATAAAAGTGGTGAAAGCGCTTGATGAAAGATTTGCTACAGACTATGTAGTAAGGATCATTACTGGTCACCTTACACCACAGATCAAAATGTTCAGGCACGAAGGACTGGCAGAATTTGGGATTGGAAAATCACAGGGCGATCATTTCTGGAATTCACTTATCCGCCAGATGTTGCTTGAGGGATTGCTGAAAAAAGATATCGAAGAATACGGGGTGCTTAAGTTCACTAAAAAAGGAGAAGAATTTTATAAAAAGCCGAAGTCCTTCAAAATTGTGATGAACAATCAGTTTGAAGAAGCCGACGAAGATGATGATGACAACGCTGAAGCAGCCGCCGCCGCTTCAACAGATGAAAAATTGTTTACCCTTCTGAAGGAACTGCGTCAGAAAGAAGCTAAGAAAAAGAACCTTCCTCCTTTTGTGATCTTTCTTGAATCCTCCCTGCAGGACATGGCCACCATGTATCCCACTACCACGGAAGAGCTGGTGAAATGCCAGGGCGTGAGCAAGGGAAAGGCTATTAAGTATGGCAAACCCTTTATGGATGTGATTGAATCGTATGTGGAAGAAAATAATATTGAGAAGCCGGATGATTTCGTGATGAAAAGTGTGGTGAACAAGAGTGGCAATAAGGTGCACATCATTCAGCAGGTGGATAAGAAAATTCCATTGGAGATGATCGCAAAGAATAAGGAATTGCGTCTGGATGCCCTGCTTGAAGAAATGGAAACCATAGCCGCCAGCGGCACCCGTTTAAATCTTGATTATGCTATTGACCAGATGCTTGATGAATATGAACAGGAAGAGATCATTGACTATTTTAAAGGATGTGAAACCTCTTCGCTTGAAGTAGCACAGAGCGAATTATCCGACGGGAATTATAACTGGGAGCAATTGAAGATCATGCGGATCAAGTTTCTGAGTGTTTACGGAAACTAGAGAATAACCAACAAGGAACAGGGATTGTTGATTTTTGAGGGGAGGGTTAAAATGGTCAAGGGCCGACGGAATTAAATTTTTCCAAAACTATCTCCCTGTTTTCCACTTTTTTGCCCCGGTCTCCTTATTTTTGCAGCCCCGAAATAGATGGCGGATTTTAAGCGCGGTTCAACCCCGCTCTCTTTCCCGCTCTCGCTCTGATTATAAGGTGCGGTAGCTCAGTCGGTAGAGCAAAGGACTGAAAATCCTTGTGTCGGCGGTT